>NZ_SHMI01000020.1:0-86900 GCF_004284735.1 Shinella sp. JR1-6
CCCGGCGGTCTCAGGCCGGCGCCGCAGTGGCCGACTTTTGCTCCGCCCCGTGGCCGGTTTTTACTCCGCCGTTGACAGGGTGTCGGCAAAAACCATCCGCTGAAGGACCTGCGCTGGGCCATAGCCCACCTGAACACCGGCTCGGAGCGTACGCTGGACCGAATGAAGGCGCTCGGTCTGTCCTTCACGGTCCAGATGGGACCCTATTTCGAGGGCCCGGCCATCCGGGAGGCGAATGGCGAAGCGGTCGCGGCCAGCTCGCCACCGACACGCGGGGCTCTCGATCGGGGCTCCTCGTCGCCGGCGGTACGGATTCAACACGCATCGGCGTCTTCGGCGTCTGGCAGGCCATCGAATATCACGTGACCGGCCGGTCGCTGGGCGGCGCCATCCAGAAACCGGAGCGCCAGCGTCTCTCGCGGGAGGAGGCCCTGCAGCTCTACACGCGGAACGCGGCTTGGATCGGCTTTGCAGAACAGCAAAGGGGCGTGCTTGCCGAGGCAAAGTTGGCAGATCTTGCGGTGCTCGACAAACCGTTCCTCGGCATGCCGGCGGAGGAGATCGACACCATCCGCTCTCTGCTGACCATCGTCGATGGCAAGGTCGTACACGACCGCCTCGCCGCCTCGCCGGCGGACGCTCGATAACTGGAACTGACGAGCGGCAGATTGGTCGATGGGACCCCTTATCAAAGTCCTCGGACCTCAATCGAAACACATATGAGAGACCATGCTCGAAGATTCAAAGACTCCGCTGATCATTCAACCGCTCGCAACACCTTACCGCAACCTGACGCCGCTCGGCTACACGGTGCTGCGCACGATTGCAGGCGCTATGATTGCCACCTTCGGCGCCTCAAAGCTATTCACCGAAGACGGCGCGCAGATGGATATCGACATCATCCGGCAAATCGGCTTCGAGCCAGCTGAGATCTGGGCCTCCTTCGTCATCTGGCTTGAATTTCTAGGCGGCATTGCGATTGCGATCGGCTTACTGACCCGTCCTTTTGCGGCGATGTTCGTCGGACTGTTTGGCGTGATCCTCATCACCGTCATGATCCCTCGGGGTGTGAACTATCAGTTGTTCGCCCTGTGGTTTGCCGCCTTTTTCTATATCGCTCTGAGGGGTGGCGGCGGGATGTCACTCGACCGGCTGATAGGCCGCGAACTCCGACCGCGCGCCATCGACAGCCGGTCAGCACCCTGGCGATCTGGTCGCGATGGACGCACCCGGTTATCTATAGACACATCCTGCCCATCGGAACGACACAGGCCACTGAGCCGACCAGGTATAGAAAATCTTGCTTCATACATCGTCAGGCGCCCGATACGAACTATGGTGGAGGCGACCTGATACTTTCCGTCTCTATGCGCGGGCCTAGGCTGACTGCGCGACATGAAGGTTCCGGTATCGTCCGTTCCTGCGGGCGATGAGGTCCGCATGGCTTCCGCTTTCGACGATGTGGCCGTCATCGACGACGAGGATGCGGTCGGCATTGGCGATGGTCGCCAGGCGATGCGCGATGACCAGCGTCGTGCGTCCGGCCGAAAGTTCGGCCAGCGATTGCTGGATCGCGCGCTCCGTCTGCGTATCCAGCGCCGAGGTCGCCTCGTCGAGGATCAGGATCGGCGGGTTCTTCAGGAAGATGCGAGCGATCGCAAGCCGCTGCTTCTGCCCGCCGGAGAGCTTGACGCCGCGCTCGCCGATGACGGTGTCGAGACCGTCAGGAAGATTGGCGATCACGTCGTCGAGGCGCGCGCGCCTGGCAGCCTCGATGATCTCCGCCTCGCCCGCTCCCAGCCGGCCATAAGCGATATTCTCACGTACCGTGCCGGCGAACAGGAAGACGTCCTGCTGCACGATGCCGATGTTCGAGCGTAGCGACTTCAGCGTCATGTCCCTGATGTCGGTGCCGTCGATACTGACGACCCCGCCGGTCACCTCATAGAAGCGTGGCAGCAGCGAGCAGATCGTCGTCTTGCCGGCACCCGAAGGACCGACGAAGGCCACCGTCTCACCCGCCTTCACCGAAAGGTCGAGCCCGGAAAAGAGCGGCCGCCCGGCAGCATAGCCGAAGCCGACGCCGCGATAGTCGATATCGCCGCGAAGGCGGCTGACCGCCATCGCGCCGGGCCGGTCGGTGATGTCGGGCTCGGTGTCGAGGAACTGCGTGTAGCGCGTGAAGCCGGCAATGCCCTTCGGATAGGTCTCGATGATCGAATTGATCTTGTCGATCGGCCGGAAGAACACGCCGACCAGCAGCAGGAAGCCGACGAAGCCGCCGGCCGACAGTTCGCCGCGCGTGACGAACCAGGCGCCCGCCAGCATCACCACCACCTGCACGAAGCGCATGGAAAGATAGGAGAGCGACAGGGACGCCGCCATCACCTTGTAGGCCTGAAGCTTGGTGACGAGATAGTTGCGATTGCTCTCGGCAAAGAGCTGGCGCTCGTGGTCCTCGTTGGCGAAGGCCTGCACGACGCGGATGCCGCCGACATTCTCCTCGATGCGGGCGTTGAAGTCGGCGACGCGGCCGTAGAGCGCATGCCAGTTGGCGGTCATGCGCGCACCGTAATGGGCGGTGACGAAGGCGGTCAGCGGCACGACAACGGCGGTGATGAGGGCGAGCGGCACATGAACCCAGAGCATGAGGGCGAAGGCGCCGATCAGCGTCATGACCGCGATAAAGAGATCCTCCGGTCCGTGATGGGCAACCTCGCCGATCTCTTCGAGATCCTTCGTCAGCCTTGCCACGAGATGGCCGGTCTTCTGGTTGTCGAAATAGCCGAAGGAGAGTTTTTGCAGGTGATCGAAAGCCTTGCGGCGCATCTCCGCCTCGATGCGGATACCGAGCATGTGGCCCCAATAGGTGACGATGACCTGCAGGCCGGCATTGAAGAGATAGATGAGGAAGAGGCCGACGGCGGCGAGCGCGACGAGATCGAGCCGGCCGGTCGGCAGCAGGCGGTCGATGAACAGCGTCACCGCGACGGGAAAAGCCAGTTCCAGCAGGCCCGCCGCCACCGCCGAGGAGAAATCCAACGCGAACAGGCCACGGTGCGGGCGGTAGTAGGACGCAAAACGCTTAAGGAGATCAGGCATAGGCAGGCGGGCTTTCGTTGTGGTGCTCATCGGATAAGACGATCGACGGCGCCGCTTCTACCACACAAGCCACTTCTTTTTGTTGGCCGGTCGCCGACGGCACCCCTTTGGCACCACCGTCGACACTCGCCGTAGCGTCCATGCCCGCGCATCGGCGCGCTGTTTCGCACCCTGCATTGCCGAAGCGCAACAGCGCGCCGTGGCGGCCGTTCAATCTCTCCGGCGCCGGACAGCGGCAAGGTTTGCCGGCGTGCGGCGGGACCGTATGCCGGCCAGCATGGTCTCGAGCCAGGGATAGGCGCTGACGATGACAATCCCGGCCACGACGCCAGCCGTGCCGATCGCGAATTCTGGCGTCAGCGGTTCGCCCAGCAGGAGAACGCCCAGCAGGACGCCGAAGACGGGCGTCATGAAGGAAAAGACACCGAGTTGCGAGGCACGATACTGGGTCAGCAGCCAGAACCAGGTGAGGAAGCTGAGGAAGGAGACGACGACCGCCTGAAAGGCGATGTTCAAAAGCAGCGGCCCTGACGGCACGATGCCCGCCTCGCCCGCCAGCACCGCCGCCCCCGTCAGGGCAAGGAAGGCGGTGGCGAGCTGGTAGAACAGCACGTGGGTGGCCGGCGCCGTGCTCAGCCGCGTCGTCCGGATCAGGACCGTCGTCAGCCCCCAGGCCGCGCCCGCCAACAGCGCCAGACCGTCGCCCCACAGCATGGCGCCGAGATCGGCGGGGCCCTGCCCGCTGCCCTGCGGCGCGAGGAAGGCGAAGGCGATACCGGCCGTCGCCACGGCTATGCCGCCCCACTGCACCGCGGAAAGGCGCTCCGAAGGGAGCTTTCCGTGCAGGCCGAGCGCCGCGAAGATCGGCGCGGTATAGAGGAAGACCACGACATGGGAGGCAGACGTATGCTTCAGCGCTTCCCCGACCAGAAAGAACTCCACCGCGAACAGCAGGCCTGCGAGAATGCCCAGCCCGGCCGTTCTGCCCCAGAATTCCAGGCGCTGCCGGCGCGCGCAAACAAGCGCAAAGACGAGCATGGCGGCGATCCCCGATCGCAGGCCGATCTGCAGGACCGGCGCGGCAAAGACGGCCGTGGACTTCAGGCCGATCTGCTGGAAGGCCCAGATGAGGCAGACGGCGACCATGATGCCGACCGCGGTGACGTCGATAGATTTGCGGCTGTCCAAGATGCGTGCTCCGATGATGCGGCTGGGATAGCATTTGGCAGATAAGGCGGATATAATGAGTTTATGACAGTCGGTATCGAGACCCTGACAGGCAACCGGGCTGACCGCGGTGCACATTTCCGCGACGTGCCCTTTCGCAGTGCCCTGCCCCACCCGCTCTACTTCCGCTCCGCGCAGATGCCGCAGAATGCCACCTATCCGCAGCACAGCCATCCCTGGGGCGAATTCGTCTATTCCTACAGCGGCATGATGGAGGTGAGCCTGAAGGACGGGCACTATCTCGCGCCGCCGCAATATGCCGTCTGGCTGCCGCCGGACATCGAGCACCGGGGGCTGAACCGGCATGCCGCGGTGCACTGCTCGCTCTATGTCGATCCCTCGCTGTGCGGACGCCTGCCGCAGGAAACCACCGCTCTCGAAGTCAGCCGGCTTCTGAGGGCCATGCTCGAGCATCTGCGCGCCGGCGATGGTGCAGACCCGGGCGCGGCGGAGCACCTGCGCTTTCTCCAGGTCGTCATCGATCTCGTTGCGGCCGCGCCGCGTGTGGGAACCTACCTGCCCTGGTCGACAGACCCCGCGCTTGAAGCCGTGCTCGCCCGCCTTCAGGACAACCCCGCCGACAACCGCTCCCTTGCCGAGCATGCGCGGCTGGCAGGACTGGCAGAGCGGACCCTCATCCGCCGCTGCCTGCGCGATCTCGGCATGCCGTTCACCGAATGGAAGCAGCGTCTGCGAGTGGTGCAGGCCATGTCGATGCTGGAGGCGAACGACACCGTCGAGCACATTTCCGCCGTCCTCGGCTACAGCAACGCCTCGTCCTTCATCGCGATGTTCAAGCGCATGACGGGCGTAACGCCGGACGACTACCGCGTCTCGGCGCGGTGAGGCGGACCGGCATGCTGCACGGCCTTCAGGCCGGGGCTTTTATGGTCCTGCGACCATAGGCGACGAGGCTGAAGCCGGTCGCGTACATCAAGAGGCCGAACAGGGCGGGCGGTACGGCGATTTCCGGCGAATGCATCATCGTGATCGCAAGGACCATGCCGATCGCCGCGTTTCGAATACTGATGGAAAGGGTCACCGTGACCGCCTCGGCAGCCGAAAGGCCGAGGGCGCGCGATCCCAGGAGGCCGACGGCGACGGCGCAGATAACGAGGGCAATGACGGCCGGCCCTGCGCTGACGAGGATCTCCACCCATCGTTGATAGACCGCAATGCCGATACCGACGATCAGGGCCACGAGCACCAGGAGGCCGAATGCGCCGACCAGTTTTTCGGCACGCGCGGCAAAACCGGGGGCCTTGTGCCGGATGCCCATGCCGACCATCACCGGAAACAGGATGATGGCGATCATCACCCCGATCGTGCGCAACACCGGAAGGTAAACCCGGGCATCGCCCTGGCTGAAGCGCTCGATCGCGAAATTGGCGAAAAGCGGCAGCGTCGCGATGGCCACCAGGCTGCCGACGGCGCTCAGGGCAATCGACAGGGCCAGGTCTCCCCTTGCAAGATAGGAGAACAGGCTGGACGTGGTGCCGATCGGGCAGGCAGCGACGACGACGAGCCCGACGGCGATTTCCGGCGGCAGGCCCATGACCGTGGCGAGCACAAGGGCCACCAGCGGCATCACCAGGAGCGCGGCGACGATACCCCAGACCAGGGCCTTCGGCTGCGTGGCCACACGCTGGAAATCGACCGGAGCGAGCGTCATGCCGATGCCGGTCATGATGATAAACACGGCGATCGGTAGGCCGATGTCAATGAGGGCGGACTGTTCCATGCAACGGCTCTTTCCAACAGAGGCGCGGCGGTCCGGCCTGGCCGCCTAGCTTTGCTGCATCCGTCTTCCGAATGCAACCGGCGTGATGGGAACCTGCCTTCCTTGCATCCAGAGCATTTCCAACCGAAGCGGGATTGCTCGGCATCTGACAATGCGGAAAAACAAAAAGATGGAGCATTTCCGATCATCTACCCGGAACATGCCGGGGTGGTTCTTTGGCAAATGCAGCCCTGGCTTATCCGGTGACGATAATAGATTACGTACCGCTGCTCCGTACCGAGAACTCAACTCCGAAACAAACCCATCCAAACTTCAGAGGAATTTTAAATAGGTCCGCCACCCAGAAACAGGTAGAGTCCAGAAATTGTGTGGCGCAGTTTGCGCCACACAACTTTATCCACGATCATTTTCCAGCGGCCTGAGCCGCGTAAAGGTAGCTGTCATAGCTGTATTCCGCGACGCGGAACCATTCGAAGGACTCGTCCCGGAATTTCTTCCAGGCCGGATAGATCTTCGCCCAAGCCGGATGCTTCTCGCTGTATTCGGCGTAGAGCTCGAAGGTCGCCTTATAGGCCGCGTCCAACACATCGCGTGGCATTGGACGCAAATTGACGCCCTTGCCGACCAGCGACCGGATCGCCGCCGTGTTCTTCACGTCGTACAGCGCCTGCATGTTGATGTTGGCGGCTTTGCAGGCGGTGTCGAGCGCGACCTTGTAGGCTTCCGGCAATGCCTCGTACTGAGCCTTGTTGATGAAGAAGTGGATCGTCAGTCCGCCTTCCCAATAGGCCGGATAGTAGTAGTAAGGCGCGATCTGATAGAAGCCCAGGCGCTCGTCGTCATAGGGGCCGACCCATTCGGCAGCATCGATCGTGCCGCGCTCCAGCGCCGGATAGATGTCGCCACCGGGAAGTTGCTGCGGCACGACACCGAGGCGCGACATGACTTCGCCAGCGACGCCGGCAATGCGCATCTTGGTCCCCTTGAGGTCGTCGACCGACTTGATTTCATTGCGGAACCAGCCCCCCATCTGCGCACCGGTGCCACCGCCCGGCTTGCCGACGATGCCGTATTCCGACAGGAACTCGTCGTACAGTTCGTTGCCGCCGCCGTGGTAGAGCCAGGCGTTCTGCTGACGAGCGTTGAGGCCGAAGGGGATCGTCGACCCGATCGCGAAGGTCGGATTCTTGCCGGTGAAGTAGTAGCCGCAGGTGTGGGCGATTTCCACGGTGTTGCTCTGCACCGCGTCGATCGCCTGCGGACCGGGCACCAGTTCACCCGCCTGGAAGACCTGGATCTGGAATTTGCCCTCGGTCATCTTCGACAGCGCTTCGGCCATGACGACGGCCCCGCCGTAGATGGTGTCGAGGTTGTTCGGAAATCCAGAGGTCAGGCGCCATTTCAGGGTCGGAAGATCCTGGGCGACTGCGGGTGCAGCGAGTGACGCGCCGGCGACCGCTGCTGCGCCGCCGAGTGCGCCCTTGGTCAAAAAATTGCGGCGGTTCAAGATATCAGTCATCGTTTCCTCCTCAGGTGGCTGCGTGGTCCGGCCGGCACGGATGTGCGTCCGGATTGTTGGTTGGGGTCAGTTGGACTGTGCGGGTTGGCCGAAGCTGGGCTGCGGCGACCCGAATTCAGGCGTCTCCGTTCCAAAGGACGGCGTCGAACTGTCGCCGGACGTTTCGGGGGCGCCAAAGGGCTGCGTCGGTGTTCCGAAAGGATTTTCGCCCTCTGCACCGGGCATCGGCACGTTCAGCTTGATCGCCGCAGGATCGACGGCTGCCTGGCCGGACTTGTAGTGAGTGACAAGACCCGGGAATGCGACGACGACGGCAACCATGAACAGCTGGATCCCGAGGAACGGCAAGGCCCCCATGTAGATCTGGCCCGACGTCACCGGCTGGATGGTCGCTCCGGTCACCCTGTCCTTATAGGCGCGACTGGGGGCCACGGAACGCAGATAGAACAGCGAAAAGCCGAAGGGCGGGTGCATGAAAGACGTCTGCATGTTGATCGCCAGCATCACGCCGAACCAGATGAGATCGATGCCGAGCGCATCGGCAACCGGCGCCAGAAGCGGAATGATGATGAAGGCCAGCTCGAAATAGTCGAGGAAGAAGGCCAGGAAGAAGACCAGCAGGTTAGCGACGATGAGGAAGCCGATTTCCCCGCCGGGAATCGAGGTCATCAAGTGCTCGACCCAGATATGGCCGTCGACGCCATAGAATGTGAGCGAGAAGACGCGTGCGCCGAGCAGGATAAAGATCACGAAGGACGACAGTTTTGCGGTGGCGTAGAGCGCCGACTTTATCATGGCGAGATCGAGTCGGCGGTTGCTGGCAGCCAGAATGAGCGCGCCGACCGCACCCATGGCGCCGCCTTCGGTGGGCGTCGCAAGGCCGATGAAAATCGTGCCAAGCACCAGGAAGATCAGCACGAGCGGCGGCACCAGCGATGTGACCACCTTGCGGGCGAGCTTCCATCCACGCAGCGTGCGGGCCTCCGGCGGCAGCGCCGGGACACTCGAAGGCTGCAGATAGGACATGAAAATGATATAGCCCGCATAGATCGCGACCAGCAGCAAGCCGGGCACCAGTGCGCCCTTGTACATGTCACCGACCGAGCGGCCGAGCTGATCGGCAAGGATGATCAGCACCAGGCTCGGCGGGATGATCTGCGCCAGGGTCCCGGACGCCGCGATCGTACCGGCTGCCACGCGCCGGTCGTAGCCGTAACGCAGCATGATCGGCAGCGAGATCAGCCCCATCGAGATGACCGAGGCCGCGACAACGCCGGTGGTGGCCGCAAGAATGGCGCCAACGAAGATTACCGCGAAGGCAAGCCCGCCACGGATCGGGCCGAACAGCTGCCCGATCGTATCAAGCAGATCCTCCGCCATGCCGCTTCTCTCCAGGATCAGCCCCATGAAGGTGAAGAAGGGAATGGCCAGCAATGTTTCGTTCGACATCTGGCCGAAGATCCGGTCCGGTATGGCGCCGAAGAGGTTGATCGGCAAAAGGCCCATTTCGATGCCGATGAAGCCGAAGCCGAAGCCGACGAAGGCCAGTGCAAAGGCGACGGGATAGCCCATCAGCAGCACGACGATCAGCGACAGGAACATGATGGGCGCGAGATTTTCCGCGAAGAAAGCAAACATGGATACGGGCTCCTGGCGTTAGAGCGTCTGGGCGTCGGCGTCGGCAAGGGCCGTCGCATCGGGCATGTCGCCCCGCAGGATCGCGATGCGCTTGATCAGCTCTGAGACGCCTTGCAGCGCCAGCAGGCCGAAGCCGAGGGGGATCAGCGCCCAGACCGGCCAGAGCAGCAGGCCACCGGTGTTGTTCGACACCTCGCCGCTCAGAAACTTCGAGATCACGATCGGCCAGGAGAGGTAGATGGTGATCAGGCAGAAGGGAAACAGGAAGAAGAGCGTGCCGAGGATCTCGACCCAGAGCTGGACCTTGCGCGGCATATGGCCGTAAACCAGATCGACCTTGACGTGCTCGCTGCTCAGCAGCGTATAGGCGGCCGCGATCAGGAAGACAGCGGAAAACAGATACCACTGCGCTTCCAACCAGGCGTTGGAACTCAGGTTGAACAGTTTGCGTGTGACGGCATTGACGGCACTGATCAGCACCGCAACAAGCAACAGCCACGACACCGACTTTCCAATAAACGTGTTGAGCGCGTCGACAGCGCGCGACAGCGACAATAGGCCGGACATGATGAATTCCTCCCCAGCCGGCACCCTCCGCCGACCGTCGCGGGGAGTCGTATGGCGTCCTTGTGAGGGGAACAAGATAGGCAGGATCGCCAAATAAAAGCGCCTACCCAGTAGTGGGTAGGCGCCGGCATCAGCTGTCTGGGAGACTAAAACCGCTGTCGATCGCGTAGCGAATGAGGCCGGCGGTCGTGGAAATTCCGAGCTTCTTCTTGATGTTCTTGCGATGTGTTTCGACCGTCGCCTCGGAAAGGGAAAGCGACTGGGCGATCTCGCGGTTGCTCTTGCCGGATGCCAAAAGCATCAGCACGTCGTGCTCGCGGGTGGTCAGCGGATTGGCCGGCTCGTTCGGCCGGCGTTCGAGAAGAACGTCGGAAACGCCGGACGAAAAATAGGTCCGCCCTGCGGCAACGGTCTCGATCGCCGTAACGATCTCGTCCGTGGAAACGTCCTTGAGGATATAGCCGGACGCACCGTGCAGCACCGACGCCGATATGTATTCGCGGCTGTCATGCATGGACAGCATCACGATGCGGCAGTCCGGCAGCTTCGCCTTGAACAGCTCGATGGCTTCGATGCCGCTGAGTTTCGGCATGTTGATATCGATCAGCACCACCGCCGGATTGGTCCTGATCGCGACTTCCAACCCCGTCAGCGCCAGCCCCGCCGTGCCGACGACCTCTATGTGCGGGAAGGTTTCGAGCACGGCGCGAAGACCGTCGAGAACCAGCGGGTGGTTGTCGATGAGGACAACCTTGATCGGTTTGATCCCGCTCATGCGGCCTCCACCCGTTTTTCCGCACTGGCATTGGCCGAAAGCGGCATCATCGCGGTCAGCACCGTTCCATCCGACGTGCTCCTGACCATCAGGATGCCACCGAAATGCGCCATGCGCTCCTGCATGTTGCGAAGGCCGAGACCACCCTGGTGGCCGTCCCGGATTCCGCCGGCGGCTTCTTCAAAACCGTTGCCGTCATCGGCGACCGTCATGCGCATGCGGCCACGGGCGCTCCAGAGCTTGATCTGGACTTTCCCGGCGCCGGAATGGCGCTCGATATTGTTCAGCGCTTCCTGCGCCACGCGGTAGAGCGCGGTGCTCGCCTCGGGCTTCAGCCTGTCCTTGCCGGCATCAGCCTCCAGCACGGTGTGGATGCCGGTCCGTTCGGAAAAATGGTTGCTGAGCGCCGTCAGGGCCGCCGTCAGGCCAAGGTCGTCCAGCGCAGGGGGTCTCAGATCGTGCGACAGCCGACGAACCTCCTTGATGGCGCCGTTCAGGGCCTCCACCCCTTTTTCAATGGCACCGGACGCATCGTCGGTGTGGTTGCGGACCTTTCGGCCCGCAAGGTCGATGGCATAGCGTACACCGACGAGGTTCTGCGATATGCCGTCATGCAGTTCACGGGCGAGCCGCGCGCGCTCTTCTTCCTGCGTGTCGATGATACGCTGCGTCAGCGCCTTGAGCTTGCCGTCCGCCATGCGCCGCTCGCGCAGCGTGACGAGCATGCACGTGGCGAACACCACCATCACGGCCGGTACAGCGATGAATGCGACAACGAGGAAGGTGTGGCCGATCTTTTCGCGAAGGTCCGCTTTCGCTGCCGCCGTCTGAGCGAAGACATCATCGAGATAGACGCCTGTTCCCAGCATCCACTGCCACTTGTCGAGCCCCATGGCAAAGGACAGCTTGTCGGCCATCGTTCCTGACGAGGGCTTTTCCCACTTGTACTGGTACAATCCGCCCCCCTCCTTCGCCTTCTGGATCAGGCTGGCGATCACCTGGTTGCCATCGGGGTCGGTCAGGTCCAGCCAGTTGTGCCCGGGCCGGAAGGTCTGGCGCGGGTGGACGACGTTGTTGCCATCGTAGTCATAGACGAAAAAGTAGCCGTCCTGACCGTAGTCCAACGACGTCAGAATGGTGCGCACGCGATCCTTGGCGGCCTCGTCATTGGCACCCGCCGACGCATAGACCTCCTCGATCGCCGAGCGGGCGAGATTGGTAAGGTTGAGCAGTTCGGTTTCCTTCGCCTTCAGCATGTTGCGCTCGAACGTGTCGATGCTGCTCTGGGCAAGGCTTGTGGCCTGCCAGGTGATGAAGGCGGTGATGGTGAGGATCGCGATGACGAGCGGAGCAACCGCAAGCGCGACGATCTGATGGCGAAGGTTCACGGCACTCCCCATGTCGTTATGAGACGATACAGCTAAGGTGGCCAGCGGCATCGCGCCAGCCCTCGCCTCTCTGGCCATCGTTACTCGTGAACGGCGCGCGTGTCTTTAGCTGGTGTGCTCACGTTCGCTATGGAACGGACGCGAGCCATTGACTGGCTTCCGTTCGCGCGCGCAATGCACTTCCGCCTCACATATTGGGATAGACCGGCCCTTCGCCGCCCTGTGGGGGCACCCAGTTGATGTTCTGGTTGGGGTCCTTGATGTCGCAGGTCTTGCAGTGCACGCAGTTCTGCGCGTTGATGACGAACACGTCCTTGCCGTCCTTCTCCACCCATTCGCAGACCCCGGCGGGACAGTAGCGGGTGGACGGGCCGGCATAGATGTCGAGCTCGGATGTCTTCTGCAGCTGCGGGTTCTTCACCCGCAGATGGATCGGCTCGTCATTGGCGCGGCCGGCCGCAATCGCATCCGCCAGCTTTTCGGCGGCGAGGATGCCCGACAGCACCGCATTGTGGCTGCCCTTGATGCGGGGAACGTTGACCAGGCCAGCCGGTCAACGCCGGCACGCCAAAACTGTCTTTCGTCAAGTTAACCTCACATCACCCAAACAGTTGCTTTATCATTGGTTAACTCTACACCCCTTGAACATACGCTCGATCGCATCACAGCAGAAAAACCATGATTATTTCAGTTGAGTTCAGCTGAAAAATCTCTAATCTGCATCCTGTATCGAGCTCACAACAGTGCGGATGATAATCCACCAAGATTTGGATATCTCCCTGTTCATGGAAGCCAGATTATCGGCGACCATTTTGCTATCGAAGACACAGCTTTTTCGGATGCTTGGCGTTTGTCAATTCTCTCCGTAAGGCTTGCAAGAAAAGACTTCTGCCGAAGTTCCGCATTTACTGACGAGCTCAGAAATGTTCGGCGATGCCAGATGCATCAATCCGAGCCCCTCTAACGACGCCGGCAGTGCGACGGCGAGTTGTTGTCCCGACAAAAAGGAGTTCGCCATGTCATCGCGATCGAGCCTCAGGCTGGCCATGAGAGCATTGTTGGTACGCGAAACGTTCGGTCCGGATACCGCCGCGGGGCGCGCGGTGGACCACCTCATCGACGAACTGGAACGACGTGAGATCGACGTGGTGATCTCATCCGACGTCAATGATGCGGTAGCCGTCGTTTCGACTGATCCTTCGATCCAGTGCATGCTGCTTGACTGGGATCTCGATGACAGTGGGGACCATCAGTCCGCGCGCGCGGTGCTGGATGCGATGCGGGCGTTCAATGCCGATGTGCCGATTTTCCTCTTGGCGGACCGCAGTGCTGCATCGGCAATCCCGATGGACGCGATGACCAAGGCGGACGATTTTATCTGGCTGTTGGAGGATACAGCCGATTTTATCGGTGGCCGCGTTCTGGCTGCACTACAACGGTATCGCGCGACGGTGCTTCCGCCGATGTTTGCAGGGTTGGTGCAGTTTGCCAACACGTACGAGTATTCGTGGCACACCCCTGGGCACACCGGCGGCACCGCATTCCTGACGTCACCGGTCGGCCGCGCCTTTTTCGAATTTTTCGGCGAGAGCCTCTTCCGGTCCGACCTGTCGATCTCTGTGGGCGATTTGGGGTCGCTGCTGGATCACACCGGGCCGATCGGGGCCGGCGAGCGCTACACTGCCAAGGTCTTCGGATCGGATCGAAGCTACTATGTGACCAACGGTTCGTCGACATCGAACCGCGTAATCCTGATGGCGAGCGTGACACGCAACCAGGTGGCGCTGTGCGACCGGAATTGCCACAAATCGGTTGAGCATGCGATGACGCTGTCCGGAGCAATCCCCTGCTATCTGATGCCGACACGCAATGCCTATGGAATTATCGGCCCGATTCCACCCGAACGACTCACCCCGGCGGCACTGCGATTGCTGGTGAAGGACAATCCGCTCGTGACGGATGAGGTGGATGAGACACCCGTCCATGCAGTGATCACCAATTCGACCTATGACGGGCTCTGCTACAATGTTGCACGGCTGGAGGAGTTGCTGGGAGAGAGCGTCGACCGGCTCCATTTCGATGAAGCCTGGTATGCCTACGCCCGGTTCAATCCGCTCTACCGGGAGCGTTTGGGCATGCATGGCGAGCCGAGCATCCGCGATCGCAACAAGCCCAGCGTGTTCACCACGCATTCGACCCACAAATTGCTGGCCGCGTTGTCGCAGGCCTCACTGATCCACGTCCGCGACGGGCGGAACCCGATTGATCATGCGCGCTTCAACGAGGCGTTCATGATGCACGCTTCCACATCGCCCAACTACGCGATCATCGCATCGAACGACGTGTCGGCGGCGATGATGGATTCATCGGGAGAGAAACTTACGGGCATGTCGATCCGTGAGGCGATTGCCTTCCGTCAGACGGTTTCACGGCTGAATGCCGAGATTTCCGACGAAAACGGCTGGTTCTTCGATATCTGGCAGCCGCCGAAGGTGGTGGACGCGCGCGGGCGGACCGTGCCGTTTCATGAGGCCGATCCTGAATATCTGGCGACCGAACCGACCTGCTGGCATCTCGCCCCGGAAGCCGAATGGCATGGCTTTGGCAATATAGAGCCAGGCTATTGCATGCTTGATCCGATCAAGGTCTCGGTCCTGACCCCGGGAATGGACCCGAGCGGCGATCTGCGCGCTGTAGGCATCCCCGCAAGTGTCGTCACCGCCTATCTCGCCGCCCGCGGGATCATCGTCGAAAAAACCACCGACTTCACGATCCTGTTCCTCTTCTCGCTGGGCGTGACCAAGGGGAAATGGGGCACGCTGGTCAACGCGCTACTCGATTTCCGCAAGGACTACGATGCGAACGCGCCGCTGGAGCGAGCGATTCCCAGCCTCATCGCCAGCCATGGCGATAGATATGGTGGAATGGGTCTGCGCGAGCTGGCCGATCTGATGTTTGCCGCCATGGGCGATCTGGCGACGACGCGAACCATGTCCGAAGCGTTCAGCATATTGCCGAAGCCCGAAATGAGCCCCGTTTCTGCATATGAAAATCTGGTGCGCGGCCATACCGAAAAGGTATCGCTGAACGAACTGGCCGGGCGGACGCTGGCCACAGGGATCGTCCCCTACCCGCCGGGCATTCCGCTGATGATGCCGGGCGAAAATGCCGGCCCCGCCGATGGCGCGCTGATCGGCTATCTGAAGGCGCTTGAGGCCTATGACCTGCGCTTTCCAGGCTTCGGCCATGACACCCACGGGGTGGAGGTGGAAGACGGCGTCTACAACGTCCTCGTCGTGCGGCACTGAAGGGGAAGATCGACATGACTGATGCAACCGCAACCACCGATGCCGCCACAGGCGCAAGCAGCAAGATGGGTGTCGTTCCCGCAACCTTGATGGTTGCGGGCAACATGATGGGGTCGGGCGTCTTCATGTTGCCGGCCAATCTGTCGGCCATTGGCAGCATCGCGCTGATCGGATGGATCTTCACGATCGTTGGCGCCGTGACGCTGGCGCTTGTGTTTGCCAAGCTTGCCGCAATCGATCCTGCCGCGGGCGGCCCCTATGCCTACACCCGCAAGGCGTTTGGCGACTATATGGGCTATCAGTCCAACCTGATCTACTGGCTGGCCAATGTGATCGGCAACGTCGCACTGGCAGTGGCGGGGTTGGGCTATTTGACGCATTTCTTCCCTGTCCTACGTGAACCGGTTGTGATGGCGTTCGGCGCGATAGCGATCATCTGGTTCTTCGCCTATGCCAACATCCTTGGACCCAAACTGGTCGGCCAACTGCAATCCTTCACCACCATCTTCGCACTGGTGCCGATCTTCGGCATGGCGGTATTCGGCTGGTTCTGGTTCAGCGGTGACATCTACGCCTCGGCATGGAACGTTTCTGGCAAGAGCGATGCGAGTGCGGTGATGGCAACGTTGACCTTCACCTTGTGGGCATTTATCGGCGTCGAAAGCGCGTCCGTTTCAGCGGGTGTCGTCGAAAACCCGTCACGCAACGTGCCAATTGCCACGGTAGGTGGCGTGGTTCTGGCCTCGGTCGCCTATATCCTCAGCTCATCGGTCATCATGGGAATGATCCCGAACAAGGAGCTGCTGGCGTCTTCCGCGCCATTTGCCGATGCGGCACGTATCGCCCTGGGCGATTTCGCGGGCAGTGCAGTTGCCCTATGCGCGGCGGTCGGGTGCCTGGGTTCACTGGCCGGCTGGACATTGCTGGTCGGGCAATCCGCCAAGGCCGCTGCGGATGACGGACTTTTTCCCGGCATCTTCGCCCGCGTCAACAAGCGGGGCGTGCCGTCACTCGGCCTCGTCATCGTGGCCGCGCTGATGAGCATACAGGTGATCGCCACCATGTCGCCCACGGCGAGCGAGCAGTTCGGCAAGATCGCGTCGGTGGCGGTGATCATGACATTGCTGCCGTACATCTACTCGATGATCGCGATAAAGGTGCTGGGCTATCGCAAGATGTCGAACGGCCAATACACCTTTTTCGTCGGGGCGGGACTGGTTGGCGCAATCTACTGCATGATTGCGCTGATCGGGTCCGACGGCGAGCAGACACGTTGGTCGCTGGTGTTCGTTATTTCGACGATCGTCTTCTTTTCGGCATCCATCACCCGCAAGCGTGACATCGAGGAAAAGCATCTCCACCCCGGCGGCCGTGCACCATACTGGGTGCGCTACCTTGCATTGGGCGTGACCATCATCGCATTGATCGCCATGTTCTGGCTGTCGATTGGTGAGCAGAGGAAGGGTGACCTGCGCACACGCTCCCCACAGACCCCTGAAATCCAACAGCCCGTTGGAGAGACGGGGACACAAGACGTACCGTGATCGTGCCGTCACCTGGGTCGGTCAACCAGGCACAACCGCGCCCTTCATCCATGACGGCGCGATCAACGAAAACGTGTTCCGTGCGTATGCCGAGCAGATGCTGGTTCCAAGCCTTGCACAAGGGAAGGCCGTCGTGATGGATGACCTGCCGGCCACAAGGCCGCCGGCATCCGCTCAAGCAGGGCGAGAGGAGCCTCGCTGGCAAAACGACTTTACCCACCTCTGCTCCCATTCCGGGAAAGCGACGAGAGCTTGTGAAGCGAGAAAAGCCCTCCCTTCGCTCACAATGGCTTGCCGAAATTCTTTCCCCTATAATACTGGCGATCCGTTGACTGTGGAGCCGAGTAATGTTGCTGAAGAACCTCGCTTACGAACAATTTGAGATGATGGGCTCAGACAGAAACGGTGCCGAACCTTCTGCCGTGGTCATCAAGCTGATGCTGGGATTCTGGGCGACGGAGTTTTTGATGTCCACGTCCCTCTGGGTGCTTCTTGGCGTCAATCCATTGAATTACTTACCGATAAAAGTGGGCGTGTCGCTGCTATCGCTTCTGTTGACGTTTGTCTTGACATGGATTCTCGTGTCCGTTCGAACGTCCAGTATCATATCCAAGATATTTCTATCCTTCCCAATGTCCATCCTGGCGGCATTGGCGGCGACATCCGTGGACTTCGCGCTCTTCCATGCAATCGATCCGGCAGTCGCGGTCGAGTATGACCGGGAAAATTTCTGCTATACGCTCTTTTATGGAATATCGTTGTTCCTCGGCTGGTCCTGTTTCTTCATCGCCCATATGTATAACCTGGAAGCCCGCGCCCATCAGCAGCGGTCCGCCATATCACGCGAGGAGGCTTTGAACGCCAAGGTTCAAGCCTTGCATTACCAGATCAACCCGCATTTCCTGTTCAATACCCTCAATTCCATCGTCGGCCTTATTGAAGAAGGCGCTTCGAAGCATGCCAGCCTCATGGTCATATCGCTCTCGTCGTTCCTGCGCAAAATGCTTGAACTCGACCCGCTTCGCGACCTCACTTTATCCGAGGAGCTTGCGCTGGAAGCAGAGTATCTCATGATTGAGCAAGAACGCTTTTCGGACCGGATGAGCGTTTCGCTCCAGATACCTCCGGATCTTGGTGATGCGCTTGTCCCCAGCCTCATCCTGCAGCCCTTGATCGAGAATGCGATCAAGCATGGGCTTCGCTGTTCAACCGGATTCTTGAAGATAACAATCACGGCCGCGCAAAATGGGGAAGCCCTGGCTCTCTCCGTCGACAATGTTACGCAGACACCGATGCAATTCGGTGGAGCTGCTCGTTCCGGCCTGGGGATTGGTCTTGCCAATGTCGAGCAGCGCATTCGCGCCCGCTTCCCGCAAATGGGGTCGCTCATCGCCGGTCCGGTCTCCCCGACACATTTTCGCGCATTGCTGACCATGCCCTTGCGTACAGCCAAACGCGGGGATCTCGCGGGGCCGCATCTTGATGGTCGGCCCAGATCGACCTGATCAAAGCGGACAACGGAGTGGTTGCGCGTTAATTTTCGCGAGGATTTCAGTATTTTTCCGTTTGGTATAGTCCCGTTTGGCATCGCCTCAACGATCGCCCCTGCGTCAGCCGCATCCACTCCATCAGCCCTCAATGCTAGTCAACAGATCCGCTGCCATTTGACTGGCGCCTGATTTCCAGATTCGGAGATTTGGAACCGTCCAAGGCACTGCAACGGAAATACGCGATAAGCGCAGTCATACATCTGCATCATGCCATCCGGGCACGCGGTGTCCCGTAGATTGTCGTGGATGACAAATCTTCCTTCTCGCCCATAGACGTCGGCGTATTTCTTCGCCGCGGCGCACCAGATCGCTAGGACCAGGCGGGTTATGGTCGCAAGCCTTGCCGGGCCTGCAGTGCGCATATAAGATGCGCATAACGGAGGACCACATGCAAGGCCAATCCACCACCAAAAAGCCGACCAACCTGACACTCGATCCATCTTTGCTGATGGAAGCAAGATCGTTTGGAATAAACCTGTCGGAAGCGGCGGAGGCCGGTTTGCGACGCGCCGTCGCGGACGCGAAGGCCCGGGCATGGCAGCGCGAGAACGCCGACGCTCTGGCCAGCTCGAACGCATGGAGCGAGGCGCACGGCTTGCCCCTGGATCAGTATCGACAGTTCTGATGGCACGCTTTGATGTCTATGCCAATCCGGGCGGAACGGGTTATGTGCTCGATGTTCAGGCGGATGTTCTGCAGGAGTTGAACACGCGGATCGTGGTGCCGCTGTTGCCTTCGGCACAGGCGCCGCTGCCAGCCAAACGCCTCAATCCGGTATTTGCTATCGGGGACGAACCCCACACCATGGTCACTCAGTTCATGGCGGCCATTCCCCGTAAATTGTTGCGAAACCCGGTCACCAGCCTTGCGGGGCAGGACGCCGAAATCATGCTTGCCCTCGACATGGTGCTCGTCGGGTTTTGAGGCACCTGCGCCTGTATTACGGGCTTGTCACATCAACCTAGTTTAGCCGGATGAGGCCGCTGCTGTATAATTCAAGCAATCGTTCCGGTCACAGCCTTCCCGTAGCCATTCACACCTCCTGGTTTCGGGTGTCGCGGCGACCGGTTGAATCTATCTATCCTGCAAGTCCTGACACTTGGCTTATGTAACAAGCCCCACCGCACGGCTTCAAATGGCGAAGCGGTCCATCACGAAATCCGGGCGCGCGCCGTGGAGGCCGGCAAGGGCGGTGAGGTCGGCCTCGGTGCTTTCGGCGAGGATGCCCGTCCGGACGAGGCAGGAGGCGAGCCCCGCGCCGGCGGCGCCGGCAATGTCGTGTTCCAGGCTGTCGCCGATGCAGACGATCCGGTCGGCCGGAAGACCGTCGAGCAGCGCCTGCGCCTGCCGGTAGATTGCCGGATGGGGTTTGCCGAACCAGCGCACCGGCCCACCGAGGTCCTGGTACGCCAGCGCGATGCTGCCGGCGCCGGGCGCCGTGGTGCCGCCGCTTGCGAGCTTGTGCCGGTCGGGATTGGTGCAGTAGCAGGGCACGCCGCGCCGGGCGGCGGGGGCGAGGCGGCGGCGGTAGTCCGCCATCGGGACACGATCAGCCTCGCTGCCGGAAACAATCACGATATCGGCCAAGGCCGCATCAACGACGCTCTTGAAACCGAGACGGTCGGCAAGGTTGCGGTCCCCCCCGCTGGAAATCGTCAGGCATCGCGTCCCGACCGCAGAACCGGCCGTCTCGCCGGCAAGGATGTCGTAGGCGACATCGCCGGAGGTGAGGAAACGATCGAAGCCCGCCCGGTCGAAACCGAGCTTGACGAGCCGCTCCGCATTGTAGTCGCCGCTGCGGCCGGAATTGGACAGCACGATGACGGTCTTGCCCAGTGCCTTGAGGCGCAGCAACGCATCATTGCCCCCGGGATAGGCGCCGTCCTCGTCCCGGAGCACGCCGAACTGATCGACGAGGAAGGCATCGTAGCGGGCGGCCAGCGCCGCAAGGTCGATCTGCGGGGCAAGGCTCATGGCCAGCGGTCCTTTCCGGCAAGGACGAGCGCCGCCGTGCCGACAGCGGCTTCCGCCGAATTCGACGGCAGGAAGGGGACGCCAAGCGCCGCCTCCCGCATGCGGGTCCAGGCCGGATTGGCCGCGCCGCCGCCGACCGAGCGCACCGAGCGTACGCGGGGGCCGCCGAGCGCGGCCAGCCGCGCATAGCCCGACGCCTCGATCCCCGCGATACCCTCGAGGATCGCCTGGAAGAAAACGACGTCATCGACCGGGCGCGGCTCCAGCTGCGGCACAAGGGCAGGATCGTTGACGGGGAAACGCTCGCCCGGCCGCAGCAAGGGGTAGTAGGCAAGGCCGGTCGGCCTGTCCGGCCGCAGCAGCGCGGTCATCGCCTTCACCTGCATGTCGTCAAACAGGCTGCGGATGACCGCACCGCCGGAATTCGAGGCCCCTCCGGCGAGCCAGAAATCGAGGATGCGATGCGAATAGATACCGTAGTCCGCCGCATCGATCGGCTCCGCCGAAGCAAGCTTGACGACCAGCGTCGAACCGAGTGCGGTCACGCCGTCGCCGATGGATGCGGCGCCCGTTGCTAGGAACGAGGCGCAGCCATCCGTCGTACCGGCGTGGTAGCGGCAGCCATCCGGCAGACCGAGGGCCCGGCCCGCCGCCCCGACGGTCGCCAGCGGCGCACCTGCGCGTTTCACCTTCGGCAAGAGGCCGACATCCATGCCGCAGGCTTCGATCCAGTCCGGCCAGCGCTCCGCGGCGAGATCGTAGCCCGTCTTCAAGGCGTTGTTCTCGTCGCTTGAAGGCGCGGCCAACCCAAGCTGCAGGAGGACCCAGTCCGCCTGGTGCACGACGGCGTGGACGCCGGCCTGGCGCGAAAGATGGATGGCCCGGGCGAGCGGCGAGGTCACACCCCGCGCCGGGCTGTCCGCCGGCGCTGACGCCGCGACCCGATCGAGGATGGCTCGGTCGGGACAGGGATCGTTGTACATCAGTGCGTCGCCAAGCGGCGTGCCGTCGGCATCGATGGCGAGCACCGTACCGGAGGTGCCGTCGACCGCGACGCCGGTTATGGCGACAAGCGAGCCGCGCGCGGCAAGTTCACCGAGACACGCGCGGACACCGGCCCGCCACGCGGTGGGCGAGCGGCCGGCCGCGGCATCCGGGAATGGCGAGGACGCCATGTCGACACGCGTGCCGTCGGCGGCAAGGGCCGCGGCGCGCACGCCGGACGTGCCGAGATCGATGCCGAGCGCGACGGCGGGTCCGGGCGCCGCGCTCATGCCCGCTGGCTCGCCTTGCGGTCCAGCGCCTGGCGGTACTGTTCGGCCTCCCAATGGGTCAGTTCATATTCCTGGTCGCTGCCAAGATGGACGATAGCTGCCCCATCCGGCACGCGCGACACAACTTCCGCCAGGCAGCGTGCCATGACACGACCGCCATCGGTAAGCGCGTCGGCAAGCAGCACACCCTGATCGGGCACAAGCAACATCTTGGGAATATCGAGCCCGCGCGCGCCCCGCGTCCGCGCATAGGCCATCACGCTCTCGCCCGCGCCGAGCACACCGATCTCCGTGCCGAGGAAGATGACATGGTCGGGATAGAGCGAACCGCCCGTGGCGACTGCGATGTTGGCGGGGTGGAGCGCAGTCTTGTGGCTTCCGGCATCCTCGGCGACGTGAAAGGGGGCGCCTTCGATCAAGGTTTGAAGATGCGCGGCGTTCCCCGACACCGTTGCCCGCTCATCCACCGAGAGGGCCGCGGTCACGCAGGCGATGCGCGTACGCACCTCCTCTACCGTCTCCCCGGCAACGATGATGCCATGGTTGTAGAGGATCAACACGTCCGGCCGGTTCGCGGCGACGGGATCGATCTCGTAGGCGAGCGGCGTGCCGGGGCGGCGGTAGGGAACGGTCGCCCAGGCAAGATCAGGCAGCGCGGCCATGCGCTCGGCGAGGATTTGCTCCCGCCCGGCCAGCACGGAAAGAGCGATAGCGTTGACACAGTGATAATGCGCGACGACGGTCTGCGGCAGCACCGCATGAAAGCTCGTCTCGATCGACGGGCGCAGGCCCGAAGCGTTGAGCGCCGTCACAACGAAATCCGTCGCCTTTTCCGCGCTCGGGTCCCGCGCCCTGAGCGCCGCCACCAGCGGCGCAACCTCGACCGGCACCATGATGTCCTGTTCGCCAGCATGGGCAAGCCAGGTACCGGAAGCCTTCACCCACATCACGCCGTCACGCTTGAACGAGGTGTTTCCACCGGCACCCTGTGTTTTCAGGATGTCGCTGCCGATCTCCCTCGAGAGCGCGAGAAATGCTTCGAAGGCCGCCTTGTCCTCCGCCCGAATGCCCGAAGCCATGCAGCCCCTCCTCTAGACAGTCCACCACCCGCTTTCCGGCTCACCGGAATCTGAGCGAACTTTTCTCAAGATCGTATTTATGTGATTGCAGATCGTCAACAGTGAAGAATTTTCGTCACCATTCTTGATCGACATACATTATTGTGATTATCTTTGTTCATCGGCGAGGGAGACGCCGGGAGGATCAGCCGTGAACGACACCGAGCGCCACAAGGCCATCATCGATCTTCTGCGCGAGACGCCCTTCGCTTCGGTGCGGGATCTCCAGGAGCATCTCGGCGTGTCGCCCGCCACCATCCGCCGCGACATCGATAAGCTGCACGAGCTCGGCCGGGCGCGGAAAGTCTATGGCGGGATCTCCGCCAGCGAGGCGGCCGACAGTGGGCGCCTTTCGGCAAAACCCTATGACGAAAACCGCGACATCGCCGTGGAGGCAAAGCGCGACATCGCCGCAATGGCGGCCGATCTCGTACGCGACGGGGATTCCATCATCGTGCATGCGGGCTCGACCTGCTATCAGCTCGGCATATTGCTCGCGCAGCGCAACCTGCGCATCTGGACCAATTCCATGCCGCTGGCCGCCCATCTCGGCGAGCACGGCACCTGCCAGCTCTCTCTTGCCGGCGGCGAACTCTATCGCGAACCGGGCATCATCCATGACAGCGCCGCCGGTTCGCCCGCCTTCTTCGCCTCGCGCTTCTTCCTCGGCACGCAGGGCATCAGCAGCAAGGGGCTGCTGGAATCACATCCGCTGCTGGTCAAGGTGATCGGCGAGCTGTCGGCCTGCGCCGACGAGATCGTGCTGCTCGCCGACAGCCGCAAGTTCTCCATCCAGCCGCGCAACGTCGCGCTGCCGCTCTCGCGCATCGGCACGATCATCACCGATGACGGCCTGACGGACGCCGCCGCCAGGATGCTGGAGGATGCCGGCGTCACCATCCTGATCGCACGGACGGGAGGGACCAGTTGAGCATCGCCCCCATCGCCGTCTTCGATCTCGGCAAGACAAATTCCAAGCTCTTCGTCATTTCCAGCGAAGGAAAGGTCATCGACGAGGCACGCACCCGCCCGGTCTGGCGGGAGGAGGATGGCCTACACGTTCTGGATGATGCGGCGCTTCTTGCCTGGATGAAGGGGGAGCTTGCCCGCATCGTCGCCGGCTATGGTGTCGACCGCATCACCTTTTCCGGTCACGGCTGCACCTTCGCGCTGGCCGCCGACGACGCGCTTGCCCACCCCATCCTCGACTACGAGCAGGAGCCGCCCACCGAAATCGCCGCCCGCATCGACGCCATGGCGCCGGATTTCCGCGAGACCTTCTCGCCTCCGCTGCCCCTCGGCTTCAACTATGGACGCCACCTCCTCTGGCTGGACGCGCGTAAACCGGGCCTCCTTGAGAAGGCCGATGCAATCCTCGCCTATCCGCAATTCTGGAGCTGGACGTTTTCCGGCCGGAAGGTCTCGGAAGTCTCCTATCTCGGCTGCCATTCCAATCTCTGGGCACCGCTGAAGGACGATTTCAGCAGCCTCGTCGACAAGATGGGCTGGCGTGGCAAGATGCCTGGCTTTGCCCGCGCCGGCGCCGTGATCGGCACACACGCCGTCACGCTCGGCGACGGCCGCAAGGTGGAGGTCGCGGTGCACAACGGCGTGCACGACAGCAATGCGGCACTCTATTTCTATCGCTCGCTCGGCTTTACCGATTTCACGCTGGTCTCGACCGGCACCTGGGTGATCGTCTTCAATTCTGCAAGCCCGCTCGAACGGCTCGACCAGACGCGCGACATGCTGGCGAATGTCACGGTCGATCGCCAACCGATCGCAACCATCCGCTTCATGGGTGGGCGGGAATATGACCTGGCGAGCGGCGGCTGGACGCGGCCGGTCCGCGAAGAGGCGCTGGCGTCCGTCATGGCAAAGCGCGCCTTCGCCTTGCCCTCCTTCGCTGCCGGTGGCCCAGTGCCGGGCCACGCCGGGCACTTTTCCGGACCAACCGTCGGGGGCGAGGAGCGCGCGGCCGCGGCCCTGCTCTATGTCGCGTTGATGACCGATCTTTCGCTCGATCTCATCGGCTCCGACAATACGATCGTTATCGATGGCGGGCTGGTAAAAACGGGGCTCTATGCTGCCATCCTCGCGGCCCTGCGCCCCGCACAGACCGTGCACATCAGCGCCAACCCGGAAGGCAGCGCCTTCGGCGCGGCGGCCCTCGTCTTCGAGGACCATGGCCACAACCCCTTCGTCAACGATTGCGCGGTCGCCACGCCGGCCGCCCTTGCCGAGCTCGACGCCTACAGGCGGGAATGGCGCCGGCAAGTCGAAGCGATGCAGGCCGCGCCCCGAAAGGAGAAGCGCGCATGACGGAACGGACGAACGCCCCTGCCCTTCTGGAGATGCGCGACATCAGCAAGACGTTCGGCGCATCGAAGGCCCTGTCACATGTGAACCTGACCGTGCATGCCGGCGAGGTGCATGCGCTGATGGGCGAGAACGGCGCGGGCAAGTCGACGCTGATGAAGATCCTGTCGGGCGCCTATACGGCCGATCCCGGTGGCGCAGTGCTGATCGGCGGGGAGCCGGTGACGCTCGGCGATCCGCTGAAGGCCAAGGCCCATGGCATCGCCGTCATTTACCAGGAGCTTTCGCTCGCCCCCAACCTGTCGGTGGCGCAGAACATGTTCCTCGGCAACGAGCCTGCACGCTTCGGCCTTGCCGACCGCGCCGAGATGCGCCGGCGGGCCGAGCCCATCCTGAAACAGCTTGGCATCGGCTTTTCCCCCGCCCACCGCGTCGGGGAACTCTCGCTCGGCGAGCGGCAGATGGTGGAAATCGCACGGGCGCTGACGACCAGGGCCCGCATCATCGTCATGGATGAGCCGACGACCTCACTGACGACGCGCGAGACCGACCGGCTGTTCGACGTCATCGCCCGGCTCAAGGCCGATGGCATCGCCATCATCTATATCAGCCACCGCATGGAGGAGATCTACCAGCTCTCCGACCGCGTCAGCGTGCTGCGCGACGGGGCCTATGTCGGCACGCTGGAACGGGCCGGCCTTTCCGCGAACACGCTGGTTTCCATGATGGTCGGCCGCGACCTTTCCTCGTTCTACAAGAAGGAACACCGGCAGGCCGAGGGCGCGCGCGCCGCCGTCCTGTCGGTGGACAATGTCGGCGACGGTGCGCGCGTGCACGACTGCTCCTTCGAGGTGCGGGCCGGCGAAGTCCTCGGTATCGCCGGCCTCGTCGGTTCAGGCCGTACGGAGCTTGCCCGTCTTGTCTACGGTGCGGACCGCCGGACGACGGGGACGGTGACGCTGAATGGCAAGGCGCTCGCGATCGCCACGCCGCGCGACGCGCTCGATGCCGGCATCGCCTATCTTACGGAGGACCGCAAGGCACTGGGCCTCTTCCTCGACATGTCGATCAGCGACAACATCAATATCGGCGTCATCGCTGAGGATGCGAAGGCCGGCGGCGTCCTGAACTTCGCCAGGGCACGGGACCGGGCGCTCGCGGCCGTCAAGGCCCTGTCAATCCGCACCCCCAGCACGCAGATCAATGTCGGCGCCCTATCGGGCGGCAACCAGCAGAAGGCGCTTCTGGCACGCCTCCTAGAGACGAAGCCGCGAGCAGTCATTCTCGATGAGCCGACGCGCGGTGTCGATGTCGGCGCCAAATCGGAAATCTACCGCATCATCGACGCGCTCGCCGAGAACGGCATTGCCGTGGTCGTCATCTCCAGCGACCTGCCGGAGATTCTCGGCATCGCCGACCGCGTCCTGGTGATGCGCGAGGGGCGCATCGCCGGCGAAGTGGCACAGCCGATCGAGCAGGAAGCGATCATGGCGCTGGCGACCGGCACAGCCGGCCAAGCCGCCTGACGAACGAGGCGAAACGCAAAGAACGGGACGGAACCATGGCTGCAAGCGAAACCGAAGACGCCCGGATGGAAAGGCTGAAACTGCGATCGACGCTGACGGCGCTCGGCATGCTGCCGGTGCTCGTGCTGCTGGCGATCGGCTTTCATCTGCTCTCCGGGCGCTTCCTGTCGGTGGGCAACCTGTCGATCGTCATGCAGCAAGCCTCGATCAACACGGTGCTGGCCGCCGGCATGACCTTCGTCATCCTGACCGGCGGCATCGACCTTTCCGTCGGCTCGATCCTTGCCGCCTCGGCGATGATCGCGGTGATCGTCTCGCTGGTGCCCGACCTCGGCATGCTGGGCATTCCGGCGGCGATCGCTGCGGGCCTTGCCTGCGGCTTCCTCAACGGCGCCATCATCGCCTGGCTGAAACTCCCGCCTTTCATCGTGACGCTTGGCTCGCTAACGGCGATCCGCGGCGTCGCGCGCCTACTCGGCAGCGACACGACCGTCTTCAACCCGGACCTGCCCTTCGACTTCATCGGCAACGGAACGCTGTTCGGCGTACCGTGGCTTGCCATTATCGCCATCGCGACCATCATCGCCTCCTGGTTCATCCTCAAGCGCACCGTGCTCGGCACCTGGATCTATGCCGTCGGCGGCAATGCAGAGGCCGCTCGGCTCACCGGCATCAAGGTGCCGCTGGTCCTGCTCTTCGTCTATTCGATGTCGGGCCTGCTCTCCGGCCTCGGCGGGGCCATGTCGGCCGCCCGGCTCTATGCGGCCAACGGCCTGCAGCTCGGCCAGGCCTACGAGCTCGACGCCATCGCGGCGGTCATCCTCGGCGGCACCAGCTTCGTCGGCGGCGTCGGCTCCATCTGGGGCACGCTGATCGGTGCGCTCATTATCGCCGTGCTCTCCAACGGCCTCATCCTCGTCGGGGTTTCCGACATCTGGCAGTACATCATCAAGGGCCTTGTCATCATCGTCGCCGTCGGCCTCGATCGCTACAGGCTCAAGGGCATTAGCCGGACCTGAGCCCGGCTGAACGAACCGGTCGTCACCGGAAACAACGGCGAAAAACGCCACCAAAGGAGGAAAACATGCGTCTTATGCCAAAGTTGCTCGTCGGCACCGCACTGGCCGCCGCGATCGCCATGCCCGCAGCCGCCAAGGACCTCAACAAGATCGGTATCTCGGTCGGCCTGCTCGGCAACCCGTTCTTCGTCGCCACCATCAAGGGCATCGAGGACCGGGCCAAGGAGATCAACCCGAATGTCGAAGTGATCTCCGTTTCGGCCGACTATGACCTCAACAAGCAGGTCTCCCAGGTCGACAGCTTCATCGCCGCCGGCGTCGATATCATCATGCTGAACGCCGTCGATGCGAAGGCCATCGCCCCCGCCGTAAAGAAGGCGCAGGCCGCCGGCGTCGTCGTCGCCGCCTTCGACGTGTCGGCGCCCGGCGCCGACGTCACCGTCATGACCAACAACGTCAAGGCGGGTGAAGAGGCCTGCAACTACATCGCCGACAAGCTCGGCGGCAAGGGCGACGTGGTCATCATCAACGGCCCGGCCTCTTCCTCGATCCTCGAGCGCGTTGAGGGCTGCAAGGGCGCGCTCGGCAAGCATGCCGACATCAAGATCCTGTCCGACGACCAGAACGGCCAGGGCTCGCGTGACGGCGGCCTTGCCGTGATGCAGGGCCTGCTGACCCGCTTCGACAAGATCGACGCCGTCTTCGCCATCAACGATCCGACCGCGATCGGCGCCGAGCTCGCCGCCAAGCAGCTGAACCGCAGCGAATTCTTCTTCACCGCGGTCGACGGCGCGCCCGACATCGAGACCTCGCTTGCCAGCGGCAATTCCATGATCAAGGCCTCCGCCTCGCAGGATCCCTATGTCATGGCTGGCCAGGCGCTGCAGCTCGGCGTTGAGGTGCTGAAGGGCAACAAGCCGACCGAACCCGTCGTGCTGCTCGACCCGCAGCTCATCACGGCCGACAACATCAAGGACTACAAGGGCTGGACCGCAGCTCGCTAAACACACTTCCCAGAGGCCGGGCGCATTCGCGCAAGCGGTGTGCCCGGCCGCCCCTTGCTTCATTCCTTTCAGAGAGCGGCCGGTTATGTCGAAAATTGGTGTCCATTCCTTCGTCTGGAGCGCTGGCTCTTCGCAGGGCGAGCTTGAGAAAGCGCTCGAGTACACCCATCAGCTCGGCTACAAGCTCATCGAGTTCTCCTATCTGGACCCTCGCCAGGTCGACGTGAAATGGCTGTCCGGCCGGCTTGGGGAACTCGGTCTCGACGTCGCGATCAGCATGGGCCTGCCGCCGGAGGGCGACATTTCCAGCGCCGATCCGGCAATCGTCACCCATGGCGTCGATATCCTCGACCGGGCCGTGGCGCTGGTGCGCGACCTCGGCGGCACGAAACTCGCCGGCATCCTCAGCTCCGCCCACGGCAAGCAGGAGCACAGCCTGTCGAGAAAGGGTTGGGACACGAGCGTTGCCGCGCTCTCCAAGGTGGCGGAGCGGGCCAAGGCAGCCGGCGTCACGCTCAATCTCGAAATCGTCAACCGCTTCGAGAGCAACATGCTGAACACCGCCGCACAGGGCATGGCCTACATCCGCGATACCGGCGCCTCGAATGTCCTTCTGCACCTCGACACGTTCCACATGAACATCGAGGAAGCCGATGTGGGCCTTGCCATCCGCCACGCGGCGGACAAGATCGGCTACCTGCATATCGGCGAGAGCCATCGCGGCTATCTCGGCACCGGCACGATCGACTTCGCGGCGATCTTCGATGCGCTCACCGCCATCGGCTGGGACGACTACGTTACCTTCGAATCCTTCTCCACGACGATCGTCGACAAGGACCTTTCGCTGAAGACGGCGATCTGGCGCAATCTGTGGGACGACAATGTCGCCCTCGCCCGCCATGCACACCGCTTCATCGAGCTCGGCCTGGAGACGGCGTGGCTCAAGCAGGCGCTCGTCCAAGAGGCGCATCTGCCCGGTTAGGCGGATCACGCCTTGCCGCGCTGCACCACGACGCTCAGCAGCGCCAGCGCCCCCGACCCCACCATCAGGAAGAACGAGACGGCGTTCAGCACCGGCGTCGAACCGACCTTCACCATGCGGTCGTACATGGTGATGGTCAGCGGCGCATCGGAGCCGACCAGCATCAGCGTCGTGTTGAAATTCTCGAAGGAGACGAGGAAGGCGACGACGAAGGCGGAGAACAGCGCGGGCATCAGATAGGGCAGCGTCACCGTCATCAGCACGCGCAGGCGTGTCGCGCCGAGATTGAGTGCGGCTTCCTCCAGCGAGATGTCGAATTTTCGCAGGCGCGCGGCGATGACCAGCGACGTGATGGTCGTCAGGAACGAGAACTGGCCGAGGATGACGAGGAACAGGCCGGGGCGCAGAAAATCCCATTCGATGCCAAAGGTTTCTTCGAGGCCGTTGGCGATCATGCTGGCGAAGACGAGGATCGAGATGCCGAGGATGACGCCGGGAATGACCAGGGGCACGATCATCAGGATGTAGAAGAAATTCTTGGCCGGAAACTGCTTTCTCTCGAAGAGGAAGGCGTTGCAGGTGCCGGCGGCGACGGCGAGCGCCGAGACGATGACGCCGATATAGAGCGAGTTTTCGAGACCGCGCAGCAGGCGCCGGTCGTGGAACATGCCGATCTTCGGTTCGGTGCTGCTGAAGAACCAGTCGAGCGTGAAACCGTTCCAGGGCAATGCTGGGAACATAGAATCGTTGAAGGCGAACATGCCGGCGGCAAAGAGCGGCGCGGCGAGGTAGGCGAGGAACGCCAGCATGTAGCCGCGATAGAGCCATTGCAGCAGGGGCGATTGCGGGGCCGCGACGTTCATGGTCAGTCCTTTGCGACGGTGGAGGCGAGGCTCTGGCCCGTCAGCCGCAGGCCGAGCCAGACGACGAACGAGGTGAAGACGAGCAGCAGCACGCCGAAGGTCGCGCCGGATTCCCAGTTGTAGCGCGTCACGAACTGTTCGTAGATCTGCTCGGTGAACCACATGCTGTTCTTGCCGCCGAGCAGGATGGGCGTGAGATAGCTGCCCGCCGTCAGCATGAAGACGATGATGCAGCCGGCGACGATGCCCGGCATGGCATAGGGCACGACGATGCGGCGGAAGACGGTGAAGCGGCTGCCGCCGAGATTGTAGCCCGCCTCGATCAGCGAATTGTCCATGCCGTCGAGCGTCGAGACGAGCGGCACGATCATGAAGAGCACGACCGTGTAGACGAGGCCCATGACGACGGTGGCGTCGTTGTAGAGCAGTTCCACCGGGCCGCTGACGAGGCCGATCTTCTGCAGGAAGCTGGAGACAAGGCCGGTCTCGCGCAGGATGACGATCCAGCCGAAGGCGCGCACGAGGTCGCTCACCCAAAGCGGGATGAGGCACATCAGGAACAGCGCGGCCCGCGAGCGGCGCTGGGCGATTTTCGCGATGTAATAGGCGACGGGAAAACCGACGACGAGCGCCATGGCGGTGACGAGGATCGACATCCAGGCCGTGCGCAGCAGCGTGTTCCAGTAGATCGGCTCCGAGAGGAAGGCGATGTAGTTCGCAAAGCCGAACGTGTATTCGCCAGGCCCCACCTTTTCACGCAGCGAGATATAGCCGATGCCGAGCTGCGGCAGGATGATCAAAAGCGCGATCCACAGCGCGAAGGGGGCGAAGAGCAGGATGAAGGAGAGTTTTCCGATGTCCGTGCGCGCCATTGCTCTCACCTCGCAACGGAAAAGGCGCGGCCGTGGTTCTGGCTCCAGCCGATCCCGACCGTTTCGCCCGGCGCGACCTTGACCGAGCCGTCCATCACCGCCTGGCCGACCTCGACCAGATGACCGTTCGCCATGCGCACGAGGATGCGGCTGCTCGCACCGTTGAAGAGCAGGCTTTCGACGGTGCCTTGAAGCGTGTTCTCGCTGCCCGCGCCGATCGAGATGACCTCCGGGCGCACGAAAAGCTCGACCGGGCCTCCTGCCGCTATGCGCGCGTCACCGGCAAAGGCGATCGCCTCACCGCCACCGTCGATCGCCACGCGCACCTTGCCGTCGGCGAGCGAAAGCGCGCGGCCGGGCCAGCGGTTGCTGTCGCCGACAAAGCCCGCAACGAAGCCGCTCTTCGGGTTGTTGTAGAGTTCCTGCGGCGCACCGATCTGCTCGAACTGGCCGGCGTTCATGACGGCGACGTTGTCGGACATCAAAAGCGCTTCCGACTGGTCGTGGGTGATGTAGAGGAAGGTCGTCTCGAACTGGTGCTGGAGCTGTTTCAGCTCGATCTTCATGCGCTCACGCAGTTTCAGGTCGAGCGCGCCGAGCGGTTCATCGAGCAGCAGCGCATCCGGCTCCAGCACCATGCAGCGGGCAATCGCGATGCGCTGCTTCTGGCCGCCGGAGAGCTGGGAGACCTGCTTTTCCGCCGTGCCGGGCAGGCCGACGCGATCGAGCACCGCCGCCACCTTGCGGGCGATATCGGCCTTGTTCTCGCCGCGGCAGCGCAGGCCGTAGGCGATGTTCTCGCCGACATTCATCATCGGGAAGAGCGCGAGATGCTGGAACACCATCTTGACGGGCCGCTTGTTCGGCGGCGTCGAAAGCACGGATTGCCCCTTGATGCGGATATCGCCGCGCGTCGGCGTCTCGAAGCCGGCGATCATGCGCATCAGCGTGGTCTTGCCGCAGCCCGACGGGCCGAGGATCGAGAAGAAGGATCCGCGCGGGACGTTGAAGGACACGCTGTTGACGGCGGTATAGGCGCCGAAGCGCTTCACCAGGCTTTCGCATTGAAGATCGTGCATGGAGGGCTCGTTGCTCGCCGCGCGTGTGCGCGGGCATCTGGAAAGCAGCCGGCCAAGGACATCCCCGGCCGGCCAGACTTGCCTTGGAGGCGATCAGTTGGACGTCGCGGCCTTGATGCGCTCCAGCGCCTTGCCTTCCATGTCCTCGAGCCCCGCCGGAATATTGGCGAAGAACTTGAGGTTGGCGAGGTCCTTCTCGTCGAAGGCGGCGTTGACGGCGGCCTTCTTGTCGTCCGGCAGGAGATCGATGCCGTTGCTGACGGCGGCGATGGCGCCTGTCGAATCTGACATCAGTTTGACGATCTCGGGCTTCATGACGAAGTTGATCCACTTGTAGGCGGCATCGTCCGCCTCGCCCTTGCGCGGGATGACGAAGGTGTCGATCCAGGCGAGCGCGCCGGTTTCCGGCGGCACGTAGACGAAGTTCTTGTTCTGGCCGAAGAGCTTGAAGGCCGTGGAATCCCATGCTTCCGAGACGACGACTTCGCCCGAGAGAAGCAGCGTCGACAGGTCGTCGCCGCCGTTCCAGTAAGTCTTGACGTTGTCCTTGCAGGCGATCAGCTTTTCCGTCACCTCGTCGAGCATCGTCTGGTAGGCGGCCTTGTCGGCATAGAGCGCGAACGGGTCCTTGCCGAGCGAGAAGGCCGTGCCGAGCAGGATCGTGCGGCGCAGGCGCATCGAGGTGCGGCCCTTGTATTCCGGATTGCAGAGGTCGCCCCAGCCCTTGACACCAGGCGCCTTGGAAACGTCGGCGACGATGCCGGACGTGCCCCACTGGTGCGGCACGGCATAGAGCTGGCCGTCGATGGTGGCATTGGCCTTCACGCCTTCAAGAAGGTTGGGCGCAAGGTTTGCCGTCTCGATCTTCGAGAGGTCGAGCGGCTTGTAGATGTTGTACTCCTGCTGGGCCGCGAAGATGCGGTCATGGCTCGGCTGGGCAAGGTCGTAACCGGCGCCGCCGGTCGCCCGGAGCTTTGCGATCATCTCCTCGTTGTTGGAGAGCGTCACCTCGACCGTGATGTCGGGGTTCGCCTCCTCGAAGAGCTTGATGACGTTGTCGGGTGCATAACCGCCCCAGGTGAGCAGGCGCAGGGTTTCGGCCTGTGCGGTGCCTGCCATGAACAGGGCGAGCGCCGTCGTCGCGGCGAGCGCGAATGTCGATTTCATGCTGTTCTCCTCTTCCGTTTGGCTGTTGAAAATCGCCTTTTTCCGGCGTTCTTTTCTGCTGAGGGCCATCTCACTCCCGGCGATGACGCTCTCATTCCCGATTTCGAGCCGCTGGCATCAAAGGACGAGATTGGCTTGCCCGAAAGGTCCATTATCTCCTTGCCGTAAGACCATTATGACGCTCAGCTTATCTTCGCCGTCAGGCTTTTCGTGCGCGTGTAGCTGCGCAACGCGGCAAAGCCCTTCTCTCGGCCGAAACCGGAGAGTTTGTTGCCGCCGAAGGGCACCTCGATGCCGCCGGCGAAATATTCGTTGATGTAGACCTGGCCGGCGTCGATATCGCGCGCCATGCGGTGGGCGCGGCCGAAATCGCGTGTGTAGATGCCAGCGACGAGGCCGAAATCCGTGCCGTTCGCTACAGCGACAGCTTCCTCCTCGCTTTCGACCACCTGTACCGAGAGCACCGGTCCGAAAATCTCTTCCTGGATGACGGGATCGTCCGACTGCACCGCATCGAGGATCGTCGGTTTGAAGAACCAGCCGGAGCCGCTTTCCGGGTCCGCCGTCCGCTCGCCGCCGGCGGCGATGGTGACGCCGCGGTCGCGCGCGCCCTCGACATAGCCGGCAACCTTGTCGAGATGGGCAAGCGAGCTGAGTGGTCCGACCTGCGGGCGGCGAAGGCCATGGCCGAGCTTGAGACCGGTCGCGCGCCTGGCGAGGCGTTCGACGAGTTCCGCATGCACCCCGCACTCGACGACGAGGCGCGAGCCCGCCGAGCAGATCTGCCCGGCATTCTCGTAGATTGCGCCGAGCACGCCCTCCACGGCGGCGTCCATGTCCGCATCGGCCATGACGATGACAGGCGACTTGCCACCGAGTTCGAGCACAACGCTGGTGACGTTCGCGGCGGCCGACTGCATCACGCGGATGCCCGTCGGCACGGAGCCGGTGAAGGTGACGTGGCGCACATCCGGATGCGACACCAGCGGTCCGCCGGCCTCCGCACCGGTGCCGGTGACGACGTTGCAGACACCGGCCGGAAGCCCGGCGCGGGCGAGAATATCGGCCAGCATCAGCGCCGTCAGCGGCGTCTGTTCGGCCGGCTTGGCGACGACGGTGCAGCCAGCGGCGAGCGCCGGGGCGATGCTGCGGGCGGCCGTCGAGAGCGGGTAGTTCCAGGGGATGATATGGCCGGTGACGCCGACCGGCTCCTCGATGGAATAGCCGATATAGTCGGTGCCGAGCGGAAAGGTGTCGCCCTGGATCTTGTCGGCCGCGCCGGCATAATATTCGAAGCAGCGCGCCGCACCCGAGACGTCGCCTTCCGCCTCCTGCAGCGCCTTGCCGCTGTCGAGGCTTTCCACCACGGCAAGCCGCGCGGCCTCCGCCCGGATGAGTTCGGCGGCGCGCAGCAGGATCGCGCCGCGGGCGCTTGCCTTGGTGCGGCCCCAGGCGCGCTGGGCGCGGCGGGCGGCGGCGACGGCGCGGTCCACGTCGCTGCCGTCACCGGCGGCGAAGGCATGGTAGGCGCGGGCGGAGCCGGGATCGAACGTCTCCATCGTGCGCCCGCCGGAGGCGGCGACGAAGGCGCCGTCGATGAAGTGGCCTTTGGGCAGGCCGGCAAGCGTGCCGTTCGCGAAATATTCGCCGACGAGGGTGTTCGTGCTCATCTCAATTCGCCTCGCTCATCTGGTAGCCGGCGCGCGCCAGCCACTCCGGATCGATTTCGACGCCCCAGCCGGGCTCTTCCGTCACCGTCGCCTTGCCGTCGACGATGGCATAGGGCGATTTGCGGAAGAGGCCGTCCTGCCAGGGGTAATAGTCTTCGCCCTCGATGGAGAATTCGAGATATTTGCCGGCATTCGGGATGGCGCGCAGCAGGTGCATAGTGAAGAGCGTCACCATGGAAAGGTTGGCGGCGTGCGGCGTCACCGGAATTCCGGCGGCCTCGGCCATGCGCACCACGCGCAGCGTCCGGCTGATGCCGCCGAGATAGCAGATATCCGGCTGCACGATGTCGACGGCGCGCATCTCGATCATGCGGCGCCAGGTCGGCAGGTCGCAATCCTGCTCGCCGCCGGTGACGTCGATGTCGAGCGCCTCGCTCACCTGCCTGGTCTGTTCGAGCTCCCAATAGGGGCAGGGCTCCTCGTAATGCACGAGGCCGTTGTCCTGCATGATCCTGCCGAGCTCGATGGCACGGGCGGGCGAATAGCAGGAATTGGCGTCGGCGAGCAGATCGGCGCCTTCGCCGACGGCCTTGGCGATCGTCGGGATGATCTCCTCCGTCCGGCCCGGCCATTCGTCTTCGTTGCGGCCGCACTCTGCGCCGACGCGGAACTTGAAGGCGTCAAAACCGTATTCGCCGCGCAGGCGCTTGAAGCGTTCGGCCTCGTCGGCCGGCGTGATGTCGCGCTTCATCGAGGAAGCGTAGGCGCGCAGCGGGCCGGCCGACCCGCCGAGCAGTGCCGCGACCGGCTTGCCAGCCTTTTTGCCGCGCAGGTCCCAGATCGCCGTGTCGAGACCGCACATGGCGCGGCAGAGATAGGAACCCGGAAACTTGTGCTCACGCTCGAAAATGCGGTCGAGATGATCGTCGAGATCGACGATCTCGGTGCCGAGCGAATAGGGCGCGACCTGGCGGTGCAGCACCTCTGACGTGATGTCGGCATTGTAGGTCGAGACCTGGCCCCAGCCGGTCGCGCCGGTCTCGTCGGTGATGCGGACAAAGCCGACATAGCGGTTTGAGAAGGTCTCGATGCGTTTGATCTTCATGGCGGTCCGGTCTGCTGTTGGGCGAAAGCGTCTTGCAAGCGATGGGCTCTTGACGCCGCGAACTGGTCCGACAATCTTCGGAAAAACTTCGGGCGAGAAGGTCCACTTTGCTTTTCGTAGCGGACCATTATTGCGGTGACACGACAGACCGGGAGGGCGAGATGGTAAAATATCCGGGCGGCGCGCTGCTGCCCACGCTGCAATTCGACCGCACCTCCCGAACGCCGATCAGTGCCCAGCTCTGCACGGCACTACGCGAGATGATTCTCTCGGGCGAACTCCAGCCCGGCGAACGCCTGCCCTCCAGCCGCACGCTGGCGAAAGATCACGGCGTTTCCCGCACCACGGCGATCAGCGTCTACGAACAGCTTGCTGCGGAAGGGCTGATCCGGTCGAGCATCGGTGCCGGGGCCTATGTCGCCGAAACGTTGCGCGACGGCCGGCCCGCCGCCACCGCGGCAAGCCCGGCCGGAGACGAGATCCGCAGCCCGCCGCGCCTCGCGCAGCTCAGCGCGGACGCCTCCGAACACTACTTTCCCCGCCTCGCGCACCCGGAAAACCCACGGCCCTTCATCACCGGCATTCCGGCCTTCGACGAGTTCCCGATGGCGCTCTGGGCGAGCATGGTGGCACGTTACTGGCGCCAGCCGCGCAACCTCCTGCTCGGCTACCCACCGGCCGAAGGGCTGATGGAATTGCGCCGGGCCGTCGCGATGCATCTGCGCGCCAACCGCGGCATCACCTGCGAACCCGAACAGGTTTTCATCTTCAACGGCGCGCAGGACGCCTTCAACCGCATCGGCAACACCCTACTCGACCCCGGCGATACGGTCTGGATCGAGAATCCCGGCGCGATCGGCGCACGCAACAGCCTGATCTCCTCAGGCGCGCGGCTGGTGCCGCTCAGCATCGACGAGGAAGGCATCAACGTCGCCGAGGGGCTGGAGGTCGCGCCGGATTTCCGCCTCGCCTTCGTGACGCCCGCCCACCAGCATCCGCTCGGCGTGACGATGAGCCTGCAACGCCGCTTCGAGCTGTTGCGCGCGGCCGAAAGGGCCGGCGCCTGGATCATCGAGGACGACTATGTCGGCGAGTTCCACTATGCCGGCCATCCGCCGCCGACGCTGAAGAGCGTCGATACGTCGGGCCGCGTCATCTATGTCGGCAGCTTTTCGAAAACGCTGTTCGCCGCGCTCCGCCTCGGCTACGTCGTCGCGCCGCCCGGTCTGGTCGATGTCTTTTACCGCATCGCCGGAGCGACCTTGCAAGGCTCGGCCGCCAGCCTGCAATCCGTCGTCGCGAGCTTTATCGAGTGTGGCCATTTCGCCAGCCATATCAGGCGCATGCGGCGGGTTTATGCCGAACGGCTCCAGGCTCTGCTCGACGGTGCGGCGACGCATATGCAGGGTGTTCTGGAAGTCGCGCCCACCGAAACGGGCTTTCACACCGTCGGGCGTCTTGCGGAGGATTTCGATGAAATCGCCGTCGCGCGCCGGGCGGCCGAGCACAACATCCTCGTCTCACCGATCGGTCGCTTCGCCATAACGCCCGTCCGCCAGCGCGGCCTCATCCTCGGCTTCAGCTCCGCGCCACCGCGCATGATCGCCAGCGCGGCGGAAACGCTCGGCGCGGTCTTGAAGGACATGCGCAAGGCGGATGGCCCGAACCGTATCAGTGCGTGAGACGCGCCTGGCGGCTCAGCGGGCGTCGGCGAGGATAAGGTCAGACCCTTTTTCGCCCACCATGATGGTCGGTGCATTGAGGTTTCCCGAGGTGATGCGCGGGAACACCGAGGCGTCGACGATACGCAGCGCCTCCAGGCCATGGACGCGCAGGCGCGGATCGACAACGGACGTCGGCGCATCCGGCCCCATGGCGCAGGTGCCGCAAGGATGGAACACCGAACCGGAGCGCGTGCGGATGTCGGCAATCAGGCCCCCATCATCCAGGACCCCGGCACCCGGGCGGATCTCCTTTTCGATGATCTCCCGCATCGGGCCGGTCCGTGAAAGGCGCCGCAGGAAATGCGCGGCCTCCAGCAGCTCCTGCACATCCTCTTCCGTCGAAAGATAGTTCGGCTGGATTTCCGGCGCGGCGAAGGGGTCAGCGGAACGGATGGCGAGTTGGCCACGACTTGTCGGATGGCAGTTCGACACGCCGACGAGGAAGCCGGGGAAAGGATCGGGGCTCATCAATGCGCGCCGACCGGGAATGGCACGGGTATAGCTGACGGGCGAGAAATAGAGCTGCATGTTCGGGCGCGCGCGCTCCGGGCTTGTGCGAAAGAACCCGCCGCCCTGGTTCACGCTGAGCGAGAGCGGGCCGCTGCGCGTCAGCACGTAGCGCAGCCCCACCCGCAGCCGTCCCCACCACGGCCGTAGTACGTCGTTGAGCGTCGGCTGCCGGCTCCTGTAGAGATGGTCGAAGCCGATATGGTCCTGCAGGTTCCGCCCCACGAAGGGCGCCGCGTGAACGACATCGATGCCGTGGCGCTTCAAGAGGGCCGGATCGCCGACGCCGGAAAGCTGGAGCAGCTGGGGCGTGTTGACCGCACCGGCCGACAGGATGACCTCGCGCCGCGCGCGAACCTGCCGAACCGCCCCACCCTGCCGGTATTCCACACCGACCGCCCGCTTTCCCTCAAAAAGCACACGGGTCGCATGCGCAGCCTTGATCACCCGCAGGTTCGACCGCCTGCGGGCGGGAGCGAGATAAGCCGTCGCCGTCGAGCAGCGGAGACCGTCACGCGTCGTGATCTGGTAGATGCCGACGCCCTCCTGGGTCGCGCCGTTGAAATCCAAATTGCGCGACAGGCCAGCCTCGACGCCGCCGGCAAGATAGTTCCCGCAGAGCGGGTGCACGACCCCCTCTATATTGGTAACGGTCAGCGGCCCGTCCTTGCCGCGCCACGCGTCGGCACCCGCAAGATTGTCCTCCATGCGCCGGAAGAGTGGCAGGACATCCGCATAACCCCATCCCGGATTGCCAAGCGCGCGCCAGCAGTCGAAATCTTCGGCCTGCCCGCGGATGAACACCATCGCGTTGATCGAGCTGGACCCACCGATGACCTTGCCCCGCGGCCAGTAGGACTGGCGGCCGTCGAAACCGGGCACCGGCTCCGTCAGGTACTTCCAGTTCAGCGTCTTGTGATAGAAGGCCTTGCCGTAGCCGATCGGCATGCGCACCCAGAAATTCAGATCGCTGCCGCCGGCCTCCAGCAGTGCCACGCGATTGCGCCCGCCGTCGGAAAGGCGGTTCGCCAGCACGCAGCCCGCCGAGCCCGCACCGACGATCACATAATCGAACTCGTCCATTTGCCGCTTCACTCCCGGACCCTTCAAGGCTCCCCGTGCCTTGACGCCCCTTCCTATCGTGAACCGGATTGCAGGGCAGTGTCCATTTCGATCCGATTGACATACCAGTCCGCACCTCCGGCCCGGCGAGATCGAAGGTCAGCACGCGAACGGCAAATGGATGGATGCAGGCCAAGGGGTCCCATGCCGGCGAGACCGAAGAATTCGCCATCGTCGTTTCCGGCCGTTTCGAACTGGTCATGGAAGGCATGACGCGACCCTGCAATCCCGGTGACCACCTTGTCGTGGAAGCCGGCGTCGAGCACGCCATCCGCGTCATCGAACCGGGTCGGCTCGTGCTGATCGGCAGGATGTAAAACCTCACAACCCAGACACGGACAGGTTTCTGAAACGCTCACGCAACCAGTCGCAGGGAGGCCCTTTCATGGGCAAGGCGCTCGCCGGAACGGCGTGCACCTTGCCCCGAAGCTGGTTAGGCAAGTTTATTCTCCCGCGAGCATAGAAGCGGGCCTCACGGCCGGGGCCACATGCATGCCCAGTCGCGCCAGCAGATCCCGATCCTTCCAAGCCGCCGGATTGCCGGTTGTCAGCAGCTGATCGCCGACAAAAATGGAGTTCGCCCCCGCAAGGAAGCACAATGCCTGCAATTCGTCGCTCATTCCTGTGCGGCCGGCCGACAGGCGGACCACCGAAGCTGGCATAAGCACGCGCGCCAAGGCCACAAGGCGGACAAGTGCAAACGGGTCGACCGGCCTTGCCGCGCGCTGCACCGGCACGCCCTCGATCTCATTCCACAGGTTGATCGGCACGCTATCGGGGTGGGCCGGCAGGGTGGCCAGTGTAACCAGCATGGCGATGCGATCTTCTTCCGTCTCGCCCATGCCGAGGATCCCGCCACAACAGACCTTGATCCCGCCCTTCCGGACATGCTCGACGGTCTCCAGACGGTCTTCCATCGTCCGTGTCGTGGCGATCTGCCGGTAATAGTCTGGCGACGTATCGACGTTGTGGTTGTAAAAATCCAGCCCCGCCACCTTCAGGCGTGTAACCTGCTCGGGACTGAGCATCCCGAGCGTCATGCAGGTCTCCAGCCCCAGTTTCGAGACGCCACGCACCATGTCGCAGAGCTTGTCCATGTCGCGGTCCTTGGGGCTGCGCCAGGCCGCCCCCATGCAGAAGCGTTGTGCACCGGCGGCCTTGGCGCGCCCGGCGGCCGCCAGGACCGCATCCACGTCCATCAGCTTCGTTGCCTTCACGCCGGTCTGGTGGTGGGCGGATTGCGAGCAGTAGCCGCAATCCTCAGGGCAGCCACCGGTCTTGATGCTGAGCAGACTGGCCGTCTCGATCGCCGTTGGATCGAAATACAGCCGGTGGAGACCCTGTGCCCGGTACAGCAGATCCGGAAGCGGCATCGCGTGGATCGTTCGTGCCTCCTCCACGGTCCAGTTGGACCTGACCTCGGAGCAGCTCATCACATCCGTCCCTTCAGCCGGCTCAGGCCCGTCACGCACGCTATTGCCAACGCACTCTTGATCAGGTCTCCAAGGATGAAGGGCGCAAAACCGGCCGCGATCAATTCGGATGCTGGCACGAAGATCGCCAGCCAGAGAAGACCGGCAGCATAGACAACGGAAAGGCCCGCGAGCATTGCCAGAGCCTGTCCCATCCAGCCCCGTCCCTGTGCCAATCGCCCGATCACCACGGTCGAAGCCAGATAGCCGGCCAGGTAGCCACCGGTTGGCCCAGCCATATAGGCCAATCCGATCCCACGTTCCGGCGAGCCCGAAAAGACGGGCAGGCCCGTCGCCCCAGCGGCCAGATAGGTGGCCATGGCCAGGAAGCCGAGCCTTGGGCCGAGGGCCGCGGCCAGGAAGAACACTGCAAGGGTATGCAGCGTCATCGGGACAGGCCAGAATGGGACCTGTATCTTGGCGCCGAGTGTGATGATCGCCGCACCGCAAAGGGCGATTGCCGCCTCGCGCCAAAGCGATACCGAGCGTTCTAACGAGGAGTTGAACAATGCCATCGAGGCGTCCTCCAAGGATAGGTTTCGAATCTATCTATAATCTTGGGGAAGGGCGACGGGTGAGCAATCAGGATTATAGATAATTATCCTGGAATCTCGTAAGTCTCTCTGGGATCAGCATTTTTTACAGACGGCTTCCGCTTGCCGATCCAGCCGACATGGCGCGCCAATGTCGAGCAAGCGACATCAATCCGTCCTTCCCGCAGCGCATTCAAAATCGCACGATGGTCGTGATCGGTGCGAGCTTCCCAGTCCCGACGCCAGGCGGCAAACAGAAACCGCGCGCTGGCCGCCTGCAGGTCATCGATCGTTCGAAGCAAGCGCGGCATACGGCAGGGCGCAAGGATAAGATGGTGGAACCGACGGTTTGCAAGCTCCCAGTCCCGCACATTCGTTGCGCAATCCCCGAGCCGGTTAACCTCTTCTGCTTCCTCGATAATAAAGCGCGTCAGGTTGGGTGCGGCGTGGCGCAGCGCCAATATCTCCAGGCTCGCCCGCATCTCGGCAACCTCGCGCAATTCGGCGACGTCGAAATCCGTGACACGAAACCCCCGCCAGGGCTCATTCTCCGCCAACCCCTGCGTTTGCAATGCCCGGAAAGCCTCGCGCACCGGCACATGACTGGCCCCGAATTCGGCGGCGATATGGTCCTGCCGCAGCCGCGCGCCCGGGGGAATCTCGCCCGTGATGATCCGGCCGGCAAGAATACGGGCAATGCGTTCGGAAAGAGTTTCGTCTGCAGTGGTTGACATGAATCATAGATAATCTGAGAGGCCAGGCCTGTCGATCCCTTCGCATAGGCGCGTTGCGCTGCCTCAGTCTTAGAATTCAACGGCAAAGGCCGACCTCAAAAAAGCGGTTTGTGGCCTGACTGCTTGCCGCTCACAGAGCCTGCCCCTGGCATCTTCCAACACCGCGAACCTTTTACATTTGGCCAACAGGCCGAAATGCGGCCGTGCCAGGCGCCTTGTGTTGCCGTCCGCAATGTTCCGACCTCCGGCGAACGCCACATAGTTCGACGTGGAACCCGGCGACCAGCAGCAGTCCGCGCTGTTGGCATGTGCCTCCACCAGGACGGAAGGGCTGGACGCGCGATCGGCGACTAGCCCTTCGATGCGATCCATGCGCTCGTCATAGAATCGGGTGAAGGCGCCCGCGCGGTCCGCTTTGCCGAACATCTCGCCGAGGGTGCGCATCGAGCCGGTGATCTCTCGTCGCCCGCGGCTGACCGTATCGGAGGCCGCGCCGATGAACACGACCGCGACACCCGCTTTTTCGAGCTGGCGGACGACGCTGTCGTCGGCGTATAGCCTGGACCAAGCACCGCGACGTCCGGTTCCAGAGCAAGCGCCGCCTCCACGGAGAAGCCACCGGCATTGGGATCGCCGAGGCTCGCTATGCGGTCGAGCTCGGGAAAACGCCGGCGGTCCAGAGGAAGGAGGCTTGCGGCGATGCGGTCGGCCCCGCCCAGCCGACGATCGGCGCAGCCGGATCGTCGAGCAGCAGCGAGAGAAAGATGAAATCGAGGCTGTCCCCCAGCACCACTCTTTGCGGCGGGCCGGCAAGGTCGATGGAACGCCCCAGGATATCGGTGATGCGCTCCGCCGCCGAAACGCCGGCAAAGAGCTGCAGAAAGACAGCAAGCATCAATGCCAGAAGCCGCATCAGCCGGCGCCCATTCCGCGAAGGCGTAGACATGCGCTATATGCCGGAACTCTGAAAGGCGCCCGGAGGCACCGCCATGGCCGCCGCATTCCATCAGTGTCTCAAGGAGGAAAGGAGAGGTGCCCGTCGAACGGGTGCGCAGGCGCGCGATCCATTTTGCCGCCTCCCAGTAGGGAACCCGTCCGTCCGAAATGCCGGTCGTCGCCAGAACGGGCGGATAGGGTTTTGCACCAATGGTCTCGTAAGGCGCATAAGCAGCGATGACGGCATGGTCCGCTGGGACGTTTGTCGGGTCACCCCATTCGGCGCACTCGGGTTGGGTGAGCGGCAACGTATAGTCGCTCTGGCTGTTGAGAACATCGACGAAGGGAACTTCCGCTATGACACCGCCAAACAACCCCGGAGCCAAGTCGACTGCCGCCCCAACCAAGAGCCCGCCCGCAGAAGCGCCTTGGGCCACAATGCGGCCTGCAGCGGTGTATCCTTCCTGAACAAGGCCGTTCGCACAGGCAGCGAAATCGGAGAAGCTGTTCGGTTTCGAACGCCCCCTGCCCGCCTCATGCCAGCCTCGCCCGTTTTCCCCACCGCCGCGCACATGCGCGATGGCATAGACCCAGCCGCGATCGACAAGGGACAGGACTGCCGGATCAAAGGATGGTTCGCAGCAATGGCCGTACGCGCCGTAGCCGTAGAGCAGCAGCGGCGCGGACCCGTTGCAAGGCGTCGCGCGCAACTTGAGGAGGGAAATCGGCACACGGACGCCATCCGAGGCCTCGGCATAGGATATCAACGTGTCGTAGCGACTTGCTTCAAAACCGGCGCCCGGCTGCTCCCACAGTTGCTCGACGCTCGCCGTTGCCGGGTCATGGGCGTTCAGCCGCGCCGTTGCTGCTCTGTGGCAAATCGGAGGCTGGCTTGTCGGCACCGCTATCAGCGGATTGGATTCTATCATGAGAGCGCTGCCCGAACTCGAAAAGGGAGCGGCGCAAGTTTGCGCCAAACTCGGCTCTCATTTGATCAGAAAATTACGCATTGTTCACACCATGCGAATTTTTCGAACAAAAACTTGACTCGATAACTCCTGTTAATATAGGTCAGCATGACTGACGCATCTTGACAGGAGGACGCACGTTGGATCATCGCGAAGAAACCTTCGGCCTTTACGATCACGCTCATGAGAAGAGCAGCTGCGGCGTTGGTTTCATCACGCGAAAAGACGGCAAACAGACACATGACGTCCTGAAAAAAGGCCACGAAGCGCTCTGCGCCGTGCCCCATCGCGGCGGCATGTCGGCGGAGGGCGTCGGCGACGGCGCGGGAGTTTCGGTCGATATCTCGCTTGGCTTCTTTCGCAAGCTGACCGGCCGGGACGATCTTGAGGCACGCCGATTCGGCGTCGGCAATTTCTTCCTGCCGAACGATCCGGCCTTCCGGCTGGAGGCCGAAAACATCATCGAGGGCGCGCTTGCCAAACAGGGTCTCTCCCTGCTTCTGACGCGCGACGTGCCTGTCGATGACAGTGCCATCCGCCCGGCGGCGATCCGCCACCAGCTCCCGATCCGTCAATGGGTCTTTGCGTGTCACGACGAAAAGGCGAGCCAGGCGGAGTTCGATGTCCGCATCCACAAGGCGCTGCTGGCGATCGAGGCGCGCGCCTATACCGAGCCGCAGCTTGCCGGGCTCTATCCGCTCTCGCTGAGCGCTAGGACGCAGGTGCTGAAGGGGCGACTCAACTCCAACGAAGTCATGCCCTATTTCCGCGACCTCGTGGACCCGGATCACACCGTCAACACCATGTATTTCCACACGCGGTTTTCCACAAACACCGACCCGCATCCCTCCATGGCCCAGCCTTTCCGGCTGATGGCGCATAACGGCGAACTCAACACCGACCGCAAGAACCGGCTCTCCGAGGCCGCAATCGCGCTCGCCAAAAACGCCTCGATCATCCGCCCGAAGGGCCAGTCGGATAGCTGCCGTCTCGACCAGACGCTTCAGACGCGTGTCTTGGAAGACGGCCTCGATCTCGTCACCGCCGTCGTCTCGATGATGCCGCCGGCCTGGGAGAACGACGACACGCTGTCATCAGATGTCGTGGCAATGCTCGAATATTTCTCGCTCTACGAGGAGAAGAATGACGGCCCCGCCGCGCTGATCTTCGGCGACGGTGACATGATCGGCGCACGGCTCGATCGTCTGGGGCTGCGGCCGCTGCGCACCGTCGAGACCGCCGACTATCTCTGCGTCATGTCGGAAGCCGGCCAGATCGCCTTTCCGCCGGAAAGCGTGCTGCGCCGCGGCCGCATCGAAGCTGGCGGCATGCTCTGCTACGACCACACGGAAAAGCGCGCCTTCGGCACGAACGAGGCGCTGGAAATGCTCGCCGCCCGGCGCCCCTATCGCGACCTCCTCCGCGAGGCGCGCGTCAATCTCGCCGACCTGCCGGAAATCCCGGCCGAAGCGCAGGGCTCTCCGCTACGCTACAACGGCGACCTCGAACGCCACCAGCGCTACGTCGCCTACTCCTTCAACCAGGAAAGCTTCAAGTTCCTGATGGATCCGATGCTGGCGACCGGAGCGGAAAAGATCTCCGCCATGGGCTATGGCAACGCCATCAACGCCCTCTCCGACCAGGAGGGCGGCGTCGCGAAGTATTTCTCGCAACGCTTCGCCCAGGTGACGAACCCGCCGCTCGATTCGATCCGCGAGGCCGATGGCATGACCTTGCGCGTGGCGCTCGGCGCCAAGCCGAATATCGGCGCGAAGGCGGCGCGCCAGATCGTCGTGCCCTCGCCGATCCTCACCCATCTCGATATGCTGCGCATCCGCGAACAGGCGGAAACGCCGGTCAAGCGTTTCGAGATGCTCTATACGCCTGATCTTGAGGATGCCGAGGCCAACGAAGCCGCGTTGGAACAGGCGATCGACGCCCTCTGCACCGCCATTGCAGGTTTTGCGCGGGAAGAGGGTGGCATCGCCGTCGTCACCGACCGGCATGTCGCCCGCGCCCGCGCCGCCTTGCCGATGATCCTCGTCATCTCCGCCGTCAACCAGAAGCTCATCGAGGAGGGCCTTCGTCTCCGGCTGTCGCTGGTGGTCGAGAGCGGGCAGATCGCATCCTCGCACCATGTCGCGGCCGTGCTCGGCTTCGGCGCTTCGGCGGTCTATCCGCTCGGCGTGCAGTTCCGCGCCGAGGAAAAGTTCGGCGGAGAGGCCGACAAGGCCTTCAAGCGCTTTGCCAAGGCGGCCGAAAAGTCGTTGATGAAGACCATGGGCAAGGTCGGCCTATGCACCGCCGAAAGTTATATCGGCGGCGAGTTCTTCGAGCCGAACTTCCTCGACACCAACGACCGCGTGCTCAAGCGCTACTTCCCGAACGTTAAGACGCCCGTCGGCGGCGTGAATTTCAAGGTGATCGCCGCTGCCGTCGCCGACTGGCATGCCAAGGCGCTGACGGTGCAGCGCGAGGACGACATTCCCCTGCTCGGCCTCTTCAAGGAGCGTGCGGAAGGCGCCGGCCACTCCTTCGGCACCGCCGCCGTGCGCGGCTTCATCAACATGACGGAGGAGAAGATCGGTTTCGAGAGGCCGGAGGAGGACGATCCATTCCTGCGCCTTCTGACGCTCAACCGGCTCGACGACGCCTTCGGCCTCGATGACGCCGCCTATCGCAACAACGGTTTTGAGAAACTGACGCCCGAAGCGATCGACCGCTTCGCCATCACCCCTGGCTACCGCGCCTTCATCCGCCAGATGACGGATGAGCGCGCGCGTCGCCCCGCCGCGCTGCGCGACGTCCTCGCGCTGCCGGCCGACGTCACCTACCTCTCCTCCGCCGAAGATTTTCGCAAGGAGATGGGCCGCTTCTTACGCAAGGGCAACAACAGTTTTTTGGTGCGCGGCCTTGCGTGTGAAACCTTCGGCGAGGACGCGTTCCGCCTCACCCTCACCAGCGGCGAACTGGCGCGGCTGGCGGCGCTCGGCCAGTCGCTCGTCATGCGCTTCAGCGGCGATATCCTCGGCCACTGGCTGGAGGGCGGCGCATTGATGGTGCAGGCGGCCGGCGAGGCGCTGGACTATCTCTCGCTGATCCGCACGGCGCCGCAGAGCATTCCGCTCGAAACCGTGCAGGCGGCGAGCGAGATCACCCCGCTGCTTGCCTCCGGGGCGATGAGCCACGGCGCGCTTGTCGCGAACGCCCATGAGGCGGTCGCGCACGGCACCAACATGGTCGGCGGCATGTCGAATTCCGGCGAGGGCGGCGAACATATCTCGCGCTACGGCACCATCCGCGCCTCGCGCATCAAGCAGTTCGCCTCCGGCCGCTTCGGCATCTGGGCCGGTTATCTCGCCGATCCCATGCTGGAGGAGCTGGAGATCAAGATCGGCCAGGGCGCAAAACCCGGCGAAGGCGGCCAGTTGCCCGCCCAGAAAGTGACGGTCGAGATCGCCGCGGCCCGCGGCGGCACGCCCGGCGTCGAGCTCGTCTCCCCGCCGCCGCACCACGACACCTACTCGATCGAGGATCTTGCCCAGCTCATCCACGACTGCAAGGCCGCGCGCGTACGCGTCATCGTCAAGCTGGTCTCCTCGGAGGGCATCGGCACCATCGCCGTCGGCGTCGCCAAGGCGGGTGCCGATGTCATCAACGTCGCCGGCAACACCGGCGGCACGGGGGCCGCCGCCGTCACCAGCCTAAAATACACCGGCCGCGCCGCCGAAATCGGCATCGCCGAAGTGCATCAGGCGCTCTGCGCCAACGGCCTGCGCCAGAAGGTGCTGCTGCGCTGCTCCGGCGCGCACCAGACGGCGAGCGACGTCGTCAAGTCGGCGCTGCTCGGCGGCGACAGTTTCGAGTTCGGCACGACCGCGCTGATGATGCTGAAATGCGTCATGGCAAAGAACTGCAACATCAAGTGCCCCGCCGGCCTCACCACCAATCCGGAGGTCTTCGACGGCGATCCGCGGGCGCTGGCGCAATATCTCCTCAACATCGCCCATGAAACGCGGGAAATCCTCGCCGCGCTCGGCCTCTCCTCGCTGCGCGAAGCGCGCGGCCGCAGCGATCTGCTGCACCTTCTCGATCATCCCACGAGCGTCGGGCAGCTTGACCTGCGCGCCATGCTCGCCGTCGTCGCGGAGGTGACGATCGCCGACCCCGTCTACATGGAAAAGGATTTCGCCGTCGACGACGGTTTCATCGAGCTTGTGCGCTCCGCCCTCATCGAGGGCCGGCGTGTCGACGTGGAGCTTGGCGGCAATCGCCCTCTCAACAATTGCAACAAGACGGTCGGCGGCCAGCTCGCCGTCGATATCGAGCGCCTGCTCAACTACGACCTGACGGAGGAACAGATGCACGCCCTTCCCTCCGTCCGTCAGGACGACCGCGGCCGCCGCTTCCTCGACGCCGGCAGTGTACGCATATCCACCTCGGGCTCGGCCGGCCAGTCTTTCGGCGCCTTCTGCAACGATGGCATGGCGCTGACCCATACCGGCACCTGCAATGACGGCGTCGGCAAAAGCGCCAATGGCGGCGTCATCGCCGTGCGCTCGCCGGGCGGCGGCTCTGACGAGGCGGGCGGCAATGTGCTGGTCGGCAATTTCGCGCTCTTCGGCGCGACGGGCGGGCGGCTCTTCGTCGAAGGCCAGGCCGGCGACCGTTTTGCCGTGCGCAATTCCGGCGCGACGGCCGTGGTCGAAGGCGTCGGCGATTTCTGCTGCGAATACATGACGAACGGCGCGGTGCTGAACCTCGGCACCTTCGGCAAAGGGTTCGGCAACGGCATGAGTGGCGGCTTCGTCTACCAGTACGATCCCTATGGCGACCTGCCGAAGAAGATGAGCCACGATTCCATCCTGCTCGGCGCGATCGGCGACGAGGGCGACGCGATGGCGGTCGTCCATGCGGATACCGTGCGCCTGCTGCTCGAATGGCATCTCGCGGCGACCGACTCGAAAAAGGCGCAATGGCTTCTCGAAAACTGGGAGAGCGAGAAGCACAATTTCGTCTACGGCCTGCCGCGCGCTTTGCTGCTCTACCAAGATAGCGACGCCATCCTGAAGGCGAAGAGCCGCAAGGATCTTGTCGAGGAACTCTCGACGGCACTTGCCGGCCATCAGGTGCGCAAGTTCAAGCTCGCCTATCGTGACCGCAAGGCGGTCCTCAACGGCAATGTGCCCGGCTACGGCGAGACCGATACGGAAGGCATGTTCGTCCTCCTCAACAACTACACGGTGCTCAGCATGGCGCAATCGATCGCCCTTGCCCGCGTGCCTGGCGCGCGCGGGCCGTCCGATCCCGCGGTGGAGAAGGCCGTGCGCAACCTCTTGCTGACGGAAGATTTCTCCCTGATGCAGAAACTCGCCCGCTACGCGCGCGACGCGGTCGCCGACCACGACGACGAGGCGCTGGCCGTGATGGTCGCAGCAAAACGCCTCGACGACTACCGGCAGGCACTGAAAGGCCGCAACACGCGCGCCATCGACAGCCCCGGCACCTACGGCTGGATCCTCCACCAGTCCGCCCGCAACATCGAGCGCATCGGCCGCATCCCCAGCTTCGAGGAGCTGTTCGCGCGCCAGGCGATTTCCGGCTTCGCGCCGGCAAGACAGTGAGGCAAAGACGATGAAAATCCCCTACATCCCCGAAGATGCTCCCTTCAACACCGACCAGCGGGCCTGGCTCTCCGGCTTCCTCGCGGGCCTGCATTCCCGCCTCGCCATTGAAACACCCGCCGTCGCTGCTGCGGCCACGCCCACCAAGGCCGCCAGCCTCCACATCCTCTATGGCACCCAGACGGGCAACGCCGAGCGCGTCGCGATGGAAGCGGCGGCGAGTGCCCGATCGCTGGGTCTTGCTCCTGAAGTCGCTGGCCTCGACGAAATCACCATGGATGAGCTCGCCGCCATGGAGCGGCTGATCGTCGTCACCTCCACCTATGGCGAAGGCGAGATGCCCGACAATGCGCAGCTCTTCTGGGAGGCGATTTCCGCCTCCACCGCGCCACGTCTGGAAAACCTGCGCTTCGGTGTCCTCGCCTTGGGCGATACCGGCTATGACGGATTCTGCCAGGCCGGCAAACTCATCGACATGCGCCTCGAACAGCTCGGCGCGACCCGCATCCTCGCCCGGCAGGACTGCGATATCGATTACGAGGACCCGGCGGCCTCCTGGGTCGGGCAAGCCCTGCCGCTCGCCGCAGAAAATGCCGGCGGCGGCGCCCTCTCCGGCGCGCCGGTCACCGCCGCAGTCCCGAAGGTGGCCGGCTGGAGCCGCAAGAACCCCTACCCGTCCCGTCTCGCCGTCAACCGCCGCCTTTCCGGCAGCGCCTCGGCCAAGGAAATCCGCCACTACGAATTCGATCTCGGCGATAGCGGGCTGGAGTATGAAGCCGGCGATGCGCTCGGCGTGATCCCGGTCAACGATCCCGCTCTCGTCTCGCTTCTCCTCGCGCATCTCGGGGCCGATCCGCAAACGCCGGCCGGCGAAACCAGCCTTGAAACCGCACTGACGCAAAAATTCGAGATATCCACCCCCTCGCGCGACCTGATCGCCGAGGTGGAGCGCCGCGCCGGCAACGAGGAACTGACCCATGTGCTGCGCAACGGTGACAAGGAAGCACTGGACGCCTTCCTCTGGGGTAAGGATATCTGCGATCTTCTGGCGCTGGCTCCGCCATCAGCCTTCCCGGCTACGGATATCGTTACCCTGCTGAAGCCACTCCAGCACCGCGCCTATTCCATTTCCTCCAGCCCGCATGCCGCCGCCGGCAGCGTGCACCTCACCATCGCCAGCGTGCGCTATCACGCCGATGGCCGCGACCGCGGTGGCGTGTGCTCGACCTTCCTCGCCGACCGCGTGGCCGAAGGCTCAAACGCCGGCATCTTCGTCTCGCAGAACAAATCCTTCCGCCTGCCCGCCGACAATGACGCGCCCGTCATCATGGTCGGCCCGGGCACCGGTGTCGCCCCCTTCCGCGCCTTCCTTCAGGAGCGCCGCGCCCGGGGCGCGAAGGGCCGCAACTGGCTGTTCTTCGGCGACCAGCACCGCGACAGCGATTTCATCTACGCCGACGAACTGTCCGAGATGAGCCGCGACGGGCTCTTGACGCGCCTCGACCTCGCCTTTTCCCGCGACCAGCAGGAAAAGATCTATGTGCAGACCCGCATGCGCGAAAACGGCAAGGCGCTCTTCGCCTGGCTGGAGGAGGGCGCCGCCTTCTATGTCTGCGGCGATGCCAGCCGCATGGCGCGCGACGTCGATACGGCGCTGATCGAAATCATCGCCACCCATGGCAGTCTCCCGGACGACCGCGCCGCCGATTATGTGGCCCGGCTGAAGCGGGAAAAAAGGTACCTGCGCGATGTCTATTGACGATATCGTCAGGCTGGCAGGGGAAGGATAGCACCGCGGTGGTTTCAAACACCTGCCGCGTATAGAGCCAGCCTGCCACCTTCCATCCAGTTCACGCTGTAGATGGAAGGACGACATTCTCTATCTGGTAGCGGCGGCGGATGAGCTTGCGCTCGACCGCGTGCTCTGCCGGCGGGCATACCCGCCGGCCTTCACGTTATCGGCATCAGGTTTCCGATGCCATCCTCTAGCGGAAACCCTCAGTACTGGACCGAACGGGGATCGATCGGAGCCGCTTTCGGCGGCGCGAACTTCGTCAGATCGATCCCTTCGACCGCAGCCTTGTACTCTTCCGCACTTGGCGTCCGGCCCAGGATCGCCGAAAGCACGACCACCGGGGTCGAGGCGAGCAGCGACTCACCCTTCTTTTCGGCAGTGTCTTCCACCACGCGGCCCTGGAACAGACGGGTCGAGGTTGCCAGAACGGTGTCGCCCTTCTCGGCCTTCTCCTGGTTGCCCATGCAGAGGTTACAACCCGGGCGCTCGAGGTAGAGGATGTTTTCGTATTCGGTCCGGTTGCTGGTCTTCGGCTGCAGATCATCGAACTCGAAGCCCGAATACTTCTGCAGGATTTCCCAATCCCCTTCGGCCTTCAGTTCGTCGATGATGTTGTAAGTCGGCGCGGCCACCACGAGCGGGGCCTTGAACTCGACCTTACCTTCGGCCTTCTCGATGTTCTTCAGCATCTGAGCCACGATCTTCACGTCGCCCTTGTGTACCATGCAGGAGCCCACGAAGCCGAGATCGACCTTCTTGTTGCCGCCGTAGTACGAAACCGGACGGATCGTATCATGGGTGTAGCGCTTCGAAACATCGGCGTTGTTCACGTCCGGGTCGGCGATCATCGGCTCATCGATCACGTCCAGATCCACGACGACTTCCGCGAAGTACTTCGCATTGTCATCCGGCGCAAGCGCTGGCTTTTCGCCCGAGCGAATCTCGGCAATGCGTGCATCCGCCTTGGCAATCAGGCCCTTCAGCGTGCCTGCAGTATTTTCCATGCCCTTGTCGATCATGATCTGGATGCGCGACTTGGCGATTTCCAGCGACTCGATCAGCGTCTCGTCCTGCGAAATGCAGATCGAGGCCTTGGCCTTCATCTCGGCCGTCCAGTCGGTGAAGGTGAAGGCCTGGTCGGCGAGCAGCGTGCCGATATGGACTTCGATGATGCGGCCCTGGAAGACGTTATCACCGCATTGCTTGAGCATCTGTGCCTGGGTCGCATGCACCACGTCACGGAAGTCCATGTGCGGCTGCATCGTGCCCTTGAAGGTCACCTTGACCGATTGTGGGATCGGCATGGTCGCCTCGCCGGTGGCCAGGGCAAGTGCCACGGTGCCGGAGTCCGCGCCAAAGGCCACGCCCTTGGACATGCGGGTGTGGCTGTCGCCGCCGATGATGATCGCCCAGTCGTCCACGGTGATGTCGTTCAGCACCTTGTGGATGACGTCCGTCATCGCGTGATAGACACCCTTCGGGTCCCGCGCGGTGATCAGGCCGAAATTGTTCATGAAGGACATGAGCTTCGGAATGTTCGCCTGTGCCTTCTTGTCCCAGACGGACGCCGTATGGCAGCCCGACTGATAGGCGCCGTCCACGAGCGGCGAGATGACGGTCGCCGCCATCGCCTCGAGCTCCTGCGCGGTCATCAGACCGGTGGTGTCCTGCGACCCGACAATGTTCACCTTCACGCGAACGTCGGATCCTGCATGCAGGACCTTGCCCGGCGTCACACCGACGGCATTGCGGTTGAAGATCTTCTCGACCGCGGTCAGGCCCTGACCCTCGACGGTGATTTCCTTGTTCGGGGCAAAGACCGGGGTCTGCTCCACACCGAGGGTCTGGGCAGCAAATGTCTGGAGCTTCTTGCCGAAGACGATAGCATAGGAGCTGCCGGCCTTCATGAACTCCATCTTCTGCGGTGTGAAAGCAGCAGCGACATCGACCAGTTCCGCGCCGTCCTCGCCACGGAGCTTCTTGTTCTTCACGTCGATCTTCAGGACCGTGCCAGTCTCGACCGAGAACTTCTGCTCAAGGACCGGGTTACCGTCGTTGTTGAGGATCGGCTTGCCGTCTTCACCGGTCTTCTTGGTCCAGTTCTTCAGGTTAATGCCGATACCGCCGGTCACGTCGACCGTGGTCGCGAAGATCGGCGAAATGCCGTTGGTGCCCGCGACGACCGGTGCGAAGTTGACGAAGGGCACATAGGGGCTGGCCTGCTTGCCGGTCCAGAGCGCCACGTTGTTGACGCCCGACATGCGCGACGAACCGACGCCCATCGTGCCCTTCTCGGCAATCATCATCACGCGCTTGTCCGGGTGCTGCTTCTGCAGCGCGACGATTTCCTGCTGCGCTTCGGGCGTAATCATGCATTGGCCGTGCAGCTGACGGTCCGAACGCGAATGCGCCTGGTTGCCGGGCGACAGAAGGTCGGTCGAGATATCGCCTTCGGCGGCGATGAAGGTCACGACCTTGATCTCGTCCTCAACATCCGGGAGCTTGGTGAAGAACTCGGCCTTGGCATAGCTTTCGAGAATGCCCTTCGCGACCGCATTGCCAGCCTTGAAGGCGTCTCGCAGACGGAACATGTCGGCGTCGTAGAGGAAGACCTGCGTCTTCAGCACCTCACCGGCCTGCCCGGAAATTGCAGCATCCTCGCCAAGCGCGATGTCGAGCAGCACTTCGACCGAGGGCCCGCCCTTCATGTGCGACAGGAGTTCGAGGGCGAACTCGGGGGTGATCTCCGGGACGACAGTTTCGCCGAGGATGATCTTCTTGAGGAAAGCAGCCTTGACCCCGGCAGCACTCGTCGTGCCCGGCAGCGTATTGTAGATGAAGAAGTTTAGGGCGTCCTTGCGATGCTCGCTACCGGCATCTTCAATCAATGCAATGATTTCGCCGACAAGCGCGCCATCATCAATCGGCTTGGGAGCGAGCCCTTGCGTTTCTCTGCTTTTGATCTCGGCCAGATAGTCCAGGTACAGGTTCATCGCAATCCCAACGTCTAGAGGTACACGGCTGCTGAAAGGCAGCGCCACCGAACCGCATGTTCGCCGGCCCAGCTTCTTATGCGCCACGAGTAGGTCAACCAACGCCGGCTGGCAAGATGCCGTATTTTAGTAAAAAAGTGGTGCTTTCAATTCATGTTTATCTGAATAAAGATGCTCGTAGCGAGCGTGCCGAATGGAAAGACCGTTTTACCCCACCCGGCTGTTCTCATCAGACAACTGGCGACGCATTGCCTCAGCTAACGCGGTTCGCTCAGCACCTTCTCAAAACCATGTGTCAAACATTCCAATAGCAGATGACGCGATCTGGCTATGATCACCTCTCCGGGCTAAAGATCGAAAGGCGGACGACAGGTTGTCGTCATCCTCAGCGTGCAACAGAACCCGTGCCTCGGCTATCATGGCTTTTGGTACGAACGTCATTTCAAGCATAGCGCGCAATTTGATGAGGGTCGTGGTGCGTGAAGCCGCCGTTCCGTTTTCTATGTAGCGATCATTGAAACGCGATAACCGTCGCCGTTAAGGCGACAAGGTGTCCGGCTGCGGCCACCGCTGCAGCGCGTCTCGCCCGGTATCCGTCAGGCCATAGACGCCCCTGTCGAGGCGCTCGAACCAGCCGTAGACATTGGAAAGCAGGATTTTACCGGCGTCCGGCACATTGGCGCGCACAGCGCGTACGGGCAGCGGCCCACCGGCAAGCGCCGCGGCGCAGCCGAGCGCCTGCTGGCGGTAGGCTGTCATGACCGGTGCACGGGTGCTGCCGCCGCGGGCCGGATCGCCGCGCCGCTTCTGGTGCTCCCGCATCAGCCGCGACCGGCGCTTCGGATTGGTTCGCGGCATGGGGGATATGGAACCGACGATGACGCTGACGTCATCGGCATCGGAAACGCCGAGCATGCCGATGCCGAGCCGGCGGCAGAGGTCGCGGTAGCGCTTGTCGGATTCCCGCCCCCTGCCCCTCGCCGAGACCCTTGCGGCGATCCAGACCTCGTCCGAGACGGCAGCCCGGTCTACGGCCTGGAGGATGAGCTCCAGGTTGAAGGTCAGCTTCAGCTCGCAGATCACGATGACGGGCGGATCGTCGTTGCTCAGCCCGACGAGATCGCAGCCGCCGATTTCCCCCTTGACGACATAGCCGGCCTTTTCGAGGAAGTCTTTGACGGGCAGATAGAGTGAGGTTTCCATAGGCCTGCGGAGCGGTGACGAAGCGGAGAATCGCCCAGCAGGCTACATTGAACCGCCGGGATGGGACACCCCGTCTCCTACGCACCGCACGATATGTCTACCCCTCTTCCCGATGGAGTGACCGTCGCTCGCTTTCTATCGGTTTTTCCAATGAGCTGCACGGGCTTCCCAGCGCTGGATGATCCCGTGTTCGACGACCAGCATGACGGCGACGAATGCGAGGGAATAGACCAGCACATGGGTGGTCTCGAACTGCTGGAAATAGAGGTGGATGCGAAAGCCTATGCCATTCGACCGGCCGAGGAATTCGACGACGAGAACAATCTTCCAGATCACGGCGATGCCGTTGCGCGCGGCGACCGCGAGCCAGGGTGCAAGCTGCGGCAGCACAAGATGGCGAAGGCGCTCGCGACCGGACAGGCGGGCGACGGCGGCAAGGTCCTCCAGCGCCGGATCGAAGGTACGCACGCCCTGCCGCACGGTGATCATCACCATGGCCGTCTTGTTGAGGGTCACCGCGACGATAGCTGCCAGTTCGTTGAGCCCGATCCAGAGATAGCAAAGCACGATCAGCACGAGCGCCGGCAGGTTCATGAAGATCGTGACCCAGGGGTCGGCCCAGCGGTTGAGGGCCCGATAGCGTCCGAGAAGGAAGCCGAGCAGGCTGCCGGCCGCCATGGCGAGCGTGAAGGAAACGACAACGCGCAGCAGCGTTGCAAAAAGCTCGCGCGGCAGGCGCCCTGCGATGGTTTCCGACCAGAAGACCCGCGCCACGTCGACAGGCCCCGGCAAGACCGTCGGGTCGGCCTTCAGGCCGGCAAGCGCCGCCCAGAACAGGCCAAAGAGGCCGAGGGATAGAAAGAAGACGCCAACCGACGGGCGGTCTTCGGCATGGATCTGCGTCATCGGAAATCTCCCACCCCGACTATAGCCGCCGAACCATGCCGCCGATCCGCGACCTTGGTCGTATGGCGGCCTTCCGACAGGTGCATAGAAATCGGGACGGGAGGATCCGGCGATGGAAAGAGGCTTGGCGCGATGCGGCCTGCTGCTGAGCATTTTTATCCTCGGCCTTCTTCTGTGTGGCCGGAACGCGCCGGCGGCCGTGCTCGACCACCAGGCGCTAGCCGGCATGATCGTGCCACCCTATGCGCTGGGAGAGCCGATCAACGACAAGGGCGTCTGGACGCTGCTCAACTCCGGTGGGGCGGAGGCCGGCTACGTCTTCGAGACGGGGCCGCTCGCACCGCTGCCCGGCTTTTCAGGCGCGCCGATCAACATGCTTGTGACAATCGACCGGGATGGCCGCTTTCTTGACATCAGGCTCCTTTCGCACAACGAGCCCATCTTCGTTTCCGGCCTGGGAGAGGCGCCCTTGCGCGCCTTTCTCGAACAGTATCGCGGGCATTCGATCCGCGAGCCGCTGGTCGTCGGCACACCCTATGGCGAGGCCGGCAATGGCTCCGATCTCGTCTATCTCGACGGCGTAACCAAGGCGACGGCGTCGGTGCGCATCGCCCATGAATCGATCCTCGCCGCAACGCTCGACGTGGTGCGCGAGAAGATGCAGGGCGTGGTGAGCGGCCCGCCGGTACACCCCGATCCGGCAGTCGACGAGGTGCTTGACTGGCCGACGCTGGTCGAGCGCGGCCTCGTCCGGAACCTCACGGTTACCAACGCTGCGCTCGATGCGGCGTTCGGCAAGACGATCTGGGCGCATGACGACCCGGAGGCAGCAGCGGATCCAGAGGGGCTTTTCCTTGATCTCTGGGCGGTCGACATCGGTCCGCCGGCCATCGCGCGCGCTGTGCTGGATGATGAAAGCCTTGCCGACCTCCAGCGCCTTGCGCGCATCTCTCCCGATGACGAGCCCATCCTCCTCATCGAAGCTGGGCGCCATGGCCTCGTGTCGCCGGATTTCGTGCGCAACACGGCACCGGACCGCCTGGCGGCAGAGCAGGACGGCCTGCCCGTCGCGCTGCGCGATGCCGACCTTGCGGTAGAGACACGGACGGGCGTGCCGCTGGGCACGACGATGCTTCTGCGTATCGACCGTCGCCTTGGCTTCGACCCGACGCGGGACTGGACGCTCTCCGCACAGGCCGTGCGCATGCATGGCATGCTGAAGCCGGAGGTCGGCTCCGTCCATTTCCCGCTCGTCCTCAGGGCTGACCCCGCCTTCTTCAGCCGTCCGGTGGTTGCGGCTGCGTTGGCGCCATGGCAGGCGGCACTGGCCGATCGGAAATGGGATCTCGCCGCGCTCGGCGTGCTTCTGACAGGGCTGCTGGCGGCGGTCGGCCCCGGCATGCATCGTCTCGCTCAACCCGCCACGCTGCGTCCGGCACGGCTCGCCCTCCTGGCGCTTGTCGTCGTGTTCGTCGGCTGGTGGGGGCAAGGCCAGCTTTCGATCGTCACGCCGCTCGCCGTGCTGCGGACGGCGGTCGATGGCGGCAGTCTCACCGTGTTGCTCTACGATCCCTTCTCGCTGCTGATCTGGGGGGCTGCCATTCTTGGTTTCGTGCTGTGGGGGCGCGGCCTTTTCTGCGGCTGGCTCTGCCCCTTCGGTGCCATGCAGGAATTCGCCCACCATGTTGGCAGGCTGCTGCGGCTGCCGCAGTGGAACCCCTCCCCTGTCTGGGACAGCCGGTTGAAGGCCGGCGCGTGGCTTGCGCTTGCCGGCCTCCTCGCGGTCGCGGTGCTCGCGCCGGAAAAGGCTGAGACGGCCGCCGAGATCGAACCCTTCAAGACGGCAATCACCACCTTGTTCCAACGTGAATGGTACTATGTCGCCTATGCCGGATTCTGGCTGCTGCTTGCCATGGTCACCTTCAAAGGCTTCTGCCGTTATGTCTGTCCGCTGGGGGCGCTCATGGCCATCGGTGGCCTGCTGCGGCTGCGCCGATGGATTCCCCGCCGTGCAGAATGCGGTTCGCCCTGCCAGCTTTGCCGCGTACGCTGCCCCTATGGCGCCATCCGCAAGACAGGCGAGATCGCCTATTCGCAATGTTTCCAATGCCTCGACTGCGTCTCGATCCACGATGACGGCGCGCAATGCGTGCCGCTCGTGCTGGCCCGCCGGAAGAGTGCACCAAGCCCGCGGGCGGCACGGGCATGAACCGACGCCGCTTTCTCCTGATAACCGCCGCGGTGGCCGCCTTTCCCGGCGCCGCCCGCGCCGGGTTCACGCGCTGGCAGGCAGACATGCTCGGCGGCACGGTGCGCGTCGATCTGCGGGGCCCGCGTGATCTTGCGCAGGATGTCGCCACCCGGATCGGCGCGGCAATCGCGGAGGTGGAGGCTGCAGCAAGCCTCTTCAATTCCGATTCCGCCCTCAGCCGCTTAAATGCCGCAGGACGGCTCGACGATCCGCCCCCTATCCTTCTCGACCTGATGCGCCTTTCCGGGGAGATGCATGCGATGACGGACGGACGTTTCGATCCGACGGTCCAGCCACTTTGGCGTGCTCTGGCGGAAGGGCGCGACCCCGCGCCCGCGCACGCCGCGATCGGCCTGGCACGGGTACAGGTCGGCCCGCCGATCCGGCTCGACAAGGGACAGGCATTGACCTTCAACGGTATCGCGCAGGGCTATGCCGCCGACCAGGTGCGTGGATTGCTGCAGGAGGCAGGCTATCGCGATGCGCTCGTCGATATGGGGGAGTTCGCGGCACTCGGTGGGCCGTTCCACATTTCCATCGAAGATCCAGCCCTCGGCGGAATCGCCACCCGCCGCCTTTCGGGCAATGCCGTTGCCACGTCAAGCCCGACGGCGATGCGGATCGGGGGCGGCTTCCATATCCTCGGCCCACGTGGTGAAACGCCGGGCTGGTCGACAGTTTCGGTGGAGGCAGAGAACGCCGCACTGGCCGATGGCTTCTCAACGGCCTTTTGCCTGATGCCCCGCGAGGCGATACGCGCCGCGCTCCACCGCTGCCCTGCGGTGACGCGGGTAACGGCAGTGGATTTCGCCGGCGATGTTTCGACGTTCTGAACCTTAGCGCGTGGGCGGGGTGAAGGTCAGGCCGTGGGCCGCAAAGATACGCGCGATCTCACCGTCGGCGAGCGCCGCCGCGATAGCTTCGTCGACGGCATAGGCGAGGTCCTTGTGCTGGAAGTTGATGCCGATGCCGACCGTCCAGCTTCCCCGGGCAAAGCCGACAAGCGGTGGGGCGTGCACCGTCAACCCGCTTTCCGGATGGCGCACGAGCCCGGCTTCCAGCTCCGCACGCGGACCCATCGCAGCCTTGGTTACGCCCTCCGCCAGCCCATCCATTGCCGCAGCCACCGACCGGTACCGATGGATCTTGTCGACGGGGCCAATCAGGGAAGTGAGGTAGAAATCGGCGATGGAATCGTTCTCGACGGCAACCGGATCGAAGCGGAAGAAGGGCGGCGTCGGCCCTTTCTCCGCATAGTCAGCCGCACGATAGGCGATCGCGATGCTTTCCGTGGCATATTGTCCGGTGAAGGTAACCTGCTCGATACGGCAGACGAGGGCACTGTCATAGGGCACATGCAGCATCACGTCGCTGACGCGGCCGCCGACGGTCGCGCCCTTCCAGACATAGTTCAGGAGGTCCGCCTCCAGGTTTTCCCCGGCGGCAACGAGGCGGAATTTCGCCTCGACACCAAGGCCCTTGGCGATCAGCCGCCCGATCTCGACGTCGACACCGACTGCTTTGCCCTTTTCCTCATAGGACCAAGGCGCATAGTCCGCATAGACGGCGAATTCTATCCAGCCTTCTTCAAGAATCCGGTCGAAATCGCGACCGACATCCTGCGCGAAAGTGTTATGCGGTTTGGGTTGAGGCTTGTAGTCCTCGCAACGCGCAAAAGCGCCGCCCGGGAGGGCAACGCCGAGGACAAGGGCCAGAAGAGCACGGCGGAGCATGTGCGTTACTGCGTGGCGGAAAGGCCGACCGTCAGCACTTCCGCCGCCTTCTTCCAGCTTTCCGGCGTTTCGGAAAGAATGCGTGCTGCCTCGTAGGTCACGCTGTCGGCCACGGGAGCGCCGGACGCGGTCTTTACTTCGGACGCGATCGTCTCCAGTTCCTTCCTGAGCGCTGCCGTATCAGCCACCTTGCCGCTGCCCAGTTCGTCGCGGATCTCATGCAGGCGCTGGGCATGGTTGTCGAGCGCCCCATCCTCTGGCCGGGTTTCCACATAGGTGCGGATCGCCCAGGCTGCTTTCTGGCCAAGAATGTCGCCGAAAGCCGGCATCTTCGTCGTGCCGTCCTGGGTGTAGCCGTGGCGGAAGCGTTCCATGAACCACTCGTCGCCGGCTTCCTCGGCCTCAAGGAAGCGCAGGTCCGGCGCAAGCCCGCCCGAAACCGCGCCGAGGCCATGACAGCGTGCACAGTTCTGGTTGAAGCCCGAAGCGCCGATCTCCACCGCCTTCAGCCAGGCCTCGTGACCGATCGCCGCCTCGCGATAGGGATTCTCGGTCAGCCATTCCTCGCCCACGTCAGGCAGGGCATCCGTGTTGACCGGCTGCGGCGCCACGTCGCCATGGGCGATCACGATGCTCGTCGTCGCCAAGAGGATGAAAGCAGCGATCCCGCCGCGAATGATATTGGCCGACATGCGGTCCTCCCTCGCATTTCTTACTGCCATTTTTCTACGGTAAGCCCCGGCCGCGGCGATATGCGACCTAGGTCGCCCCGCCCCATGGCACCAAGGTCGTATTTCGGGGTTCATGCGCTGCCGCCATGCTCGCCTTCAGGAGGATGAGACATGCCGGTACGCTTCATGCTGCGCCGCGAGGGGCTTTGCCTTGCGGCCGCGTTCGTCTTTTGCGCTTCGTCGGCTGCAGCCACGATCGCCATACCGATGACCTATCTTCGGCAGGAGGTGGCGGCACCGCCGGTGCTCTCCAATCTCGACCCCATCCCGGAGGATCGTGGCATTGCGGGCGCGCAGGTTGCTCTGACCGATACGAAGACGACCGGCAGCTTCATGGGTCACGACTACAGCCTCTCCGTCATCTCTGTGGAACCCGGCGGCGATTTTCTCGACGCGGCTCGCAAGGCACTTTCGGCCTCCAAAATCCTGTTCCTCGATGCCACGCCGGAAGGCATTCTTGCAGTCGCGGACTTGCCGGAGGCCCGGAACGCCCTTCTCTTCAACGTCGCCTCGGGCGAACGGCGACTGCGCGATGTCGAGTGCCGCCCCAACCTGCTGCATACCATGACCGAAGATGCCATGCGTAGCGACGCCCTTATGCAGGTGCTGAAAGCCCGCCGGTGGACACGGACGGTGATGATCGCCGGCCCGAAACCGGAGGATCGCGCCTTCGCCGAGACCCTGCGCGCCTCGGCGCAAAAATTCGGCGTCGAAATCCTCGCCTCGAAGGAGTGGTCCTTCGATACGGACCTGCGTCGCGCTGCCGGGCAGGAAATTCCGCTCTTCACCCAGGATTTTCCCGATCACGACGTGCTTTTGATCGCCGACGAGGCAGATGATTTTGCCCGCTATGTCGCTGACAACACCTGGCTGCCCCGTCCCGTCGCAGGCTCGGACGGACTTCGCGGCGAAGGCTGGGCACCGGTGCTCGAGCAATGGGCGGCCGTGCAGTTGCAGAACCGGTTCGAGAAGGCTGCCGGGCGCGAGATGGGCTCCCGCGACTACGCGGCCTGGACGGCGCTGCGCAGCATCGGCGAAGCGGTGACACGCACCAACACCGCGGATCCCGCGGTGATCCGCGGCTTCATCCTCTCGGACAAATTCGCCCTCGACGGCTTCAAGGGCCGCAGCCTCAGTTATCGCGCCTGGAACGGGCAACTCCGCCAACCCATGGCGGTCGTCAATGCCCGCGCCTTGGTCGAGTTGACACCGCTCGACGGCTATCTGCACCAGACCAACGAAATGGACACGCTGGGCCTCGACCGGCCCGAAAGCGCCTGCACTGCCTTTGGAGGATGAAATGAGATTTCCGGTCCTGTTGATCGCCCCGCTTCTGGTCGCTGCCCCGCTCCAGGCTCTGGCCGGCGAGATTTGGGTGACGAATGAGAAGGACGATACGATCTCCGTAATCGACACGGCGACCCTCGAGGTCGTGCGTACTATCAAGACCGGTGAGCGACCCCGCGGCATCACGTTCAATTCCGACCACAGCCGCGTCTACATTTGTGCGTCCGACAGCGACACGGTCCAGGTGATGGATCCGGCAACCGGCGAGATCCTGCATGACCTTCCCTCCGGGGAGGATCCCGAGCAATTCGTTCTCGCGCCGGACGACAGGCATCTGTGGATCGCCAATGAGGACGACGCGGTGACGACCGTCGTCGATGTCGAGACGCGCAAGGTCGTAGGCCAGATCAATGTCGGCATCGAGCCCGAGGGCATGGCTGTCTCACCGGACGGCAAGATCGTCATCACCACCTCGGAAACGACGAATATGGCCCATTGGATCGACACGGAGAAGAAGGCGATCTTCGCCAACACACTGGTGGATTCCCGCCCGCGTCATGCCGAATTCGCCAGGGAAGGTGCGGAACTGTGGGTCTCCTCGGAGATTGGCGGAACGATTACCGTTTTCGATGTCGCCACACAGGCGGAAAAGGCGAAGATCCGCTTCGAGATCACGGGTGTCAACGCCGACCTCATCCAGCCCGTCGGCTTCGAGTTCACGCCCGATGGCAAGACGGCGTTCGTCGCGCTCGGACCGTCCAATCACGTGGCGGTGATCGATGCCGATACGTTTGTGGTCCAGAAATACGTGCTTGTCGGCCGTCGTGTCTGGCACCTCGCGTTTTCGCCCGACCACACGCAGCTCTTCACCACCAACGGTGTTTCAGGGGACGTCACCGTGGTCGATGTCGCCACGCTGGAACCCGTGAAATCCATCAAGGTCGGCCGTTTCCCCTGGGGTGCGGCGACCCGTCCATGACTTTTTGAGAGGGAGGATAAGATGAAGAAAGCAATTCTGGCCGCAATCATACTCGCCGCCATACCCTTCGCCGCGCAGGCGGATGACGAAGACGACGCCAAACCCGAGGCGGGCCTGGGGCTCGCCGGCCTCTTGTCGAAATCCAACCGCCAGAGCCTGCCAAACATCACGCTCTCGGCTGGGCAGCCGGTTTCCAAGGCGCCGCTGACGCTGAAATCGGGGAAGTACTACACGGTGAAGATCGAAGCGGATGGCAGCCAGGAGCTGGCGCTGGAAGGAGCCGGGTTCTTCAGGGCAGTGTGGATCAACGAGATCGTCATTGAGGGTATCGAGATCCGTCCCCTCGGCATCGATTCCATCGAATTCGACGAGGCGGGCGAGGCGGAAATCAGCTTCGTTGCGATCAAGCCGGGCAGCTACCACCTGAAGGTTCCCGGTAGCACAGGCGACAGCCAACAGGTCGCAATCACCATAGAGTAGTCGACCATGGGCGGTTTGACGGTGGAGGGCATCAGTCATGATTGGGGCGCGCGCCGCGCGCTCGATGACGTGTCGTTTTCCGTCGAACCCGGCCGCTTTTGCGCCCTGCTCGGGCCGAACGGTGCCGGGAAGTCGACACTGTTCGGAATGCTCACGCGGCTTTTCACGCCGCGTGCCGGCCGGATCGTGATGGCGGGTTTTGACATGGCGCGCGCGCCACGCGCCGCCCTCGCCCGCATGGGCGCCGTCTTCCAGGCCTCCACGCTCGATCCGGATCTCACCGTCCGGCACAACCTCCTCTACTTCGCCGCGCTGCATGGCCTTTCGGGGCGCGAGGCGGAGATGCGCACGATTGCAGCACTTGAGCGGCTCGGCATGGCAGAGCGTGCAGGGGAGAAAGTCGCAAAACTCAACGGCGGCCACCGCAGGCGGATGGAAATCGCCCGCGCCCTCCTGCATAGGCCGCAGGTGCTGCTGCTGGATGAGCCGACGGTCGGCCTCGACGCGGCCGCACGCACTGCCATCACCGCCCACGTGCACGACCTCTCGGCGGACGGGCTGACCGTGCTTTGGGCGACCCACCTGGTGGACGAGGTGCGCAAGACCGATCGGCTTGTCATCCTCCATCGTGGCAGCGTGCTTGCCGACGGCGAGGCTGGAGAAATCGGCGGTGCGGATCTCACGGCCCGCTTCCTTGCACTGACGGGAGAACGGGCATGACGACGGAGGCTCTGGACGGAGCTGAACCGCAAACTGGCGGCGTACGGCGTTCCCGTCCCCTCACCGCGCTTCGGGCAATCCTCTATCGGGAAGCGTTGCGGTTTCTCGGCCAGCGCGGGCGGCTTGTCGCGGCGCTGGTACGACCGTTGGTCTGGCTCTTCGTCTTCGCCACCGGCTTTCGCGCGGCGCTTGGCCTTTCCATCACGCCGCCTTACCAGACCTACATCACCTACGAAATCTACATCGTACCGGGGCTGGTTGGCATGATCCTGCTGTTCAGCGGGATGCAATCGTCCCTCAGCCTCGTCTATGATCGGGAGATGGGATCGATGCGGCTTCTCCTGACCGCGCCGCTGCCACGCTGGTGGCTGCTGTTCTGCCGGTTGCTGGCCGGCAGCCTGATCGCCGTGCTGCAGGCCTATACCTTCCTCGCCATCGCCGCGCTTTACGGGATTCGCTTTCCCTTGCTGGGTTATCTTGCCGCCGCCCCAGCCATGGCGGTCGCCGCGATGATGCTCGGCGCGCTCGGTCTCCTGCTCTCCTCCTTCATCCGACAGCTGGAGAATTTCGCAGGTGTGATGAACTTCGTGATCTTTCCGATGTTCTTCCTCTCCTCGGCGCTCTATCCGCTCTGGAAGATGGCCGAAGCCTCGCCGCGCCTGCGGGACCTGTGTGCGCTCAATCCCTTTACCCATGCCGTCGAGCTGATCCGCTTTTCCCTCTACGCCAAGGGCAATCTTACGGCGCTCGCCGTCACCCTCGCCGCCTTCGCCGTGTTCGGCCTCATCGCCATCTGGGGTTACGACCCCGCCCGTGGCCTGACGGCGCGAAAGGCCTGAACTGGAGACCCACCATGCGTCTTGTCATCGTTACCGCGAGCCTGTTGTTCCTTTCTGCCAACACGACCCTGTCGCAGGCGGATGCCGGCGCCGGCGGCACGCTCAATCCGGAGGAACTGACGCTGAACCGCGTCATGAAGGATATCGCCGAGGGGCGCACCAGCATGACAATCTGCGCGACCGGCTACTACATCACCAAGTCCGGCCGGCATGAGATGGCGCGCGAACTCTTCGAGCGCTGTGCCGAGGCCGGCTGGACTGGAGCAATGACCTGGATGTCGCAGCTCGATGACAATGGCCTCGGCGGTCCTGAAAACCCCGATGCCGCTGCAGAATGGGACCGCCGTGCGGCCGAAGCCGGCGATCCTGTCGGCAAGTTCAACTATGGACTCGACCTCATGCGCGGGCGCGGCGTCGTGGAAAACAAGGCACTCGGCCGCCGCTACATCGACGAGGCGGCCGACAACGGCCTTCCGTCAGCAAGGCGCCTCAAGGGGGCCGGCTATGACCTCGACGTCGTGACGCCCGACGCCGACAACTGGAAATACGCTCCGGCTTTCTGATCCTCCTCGACAAGCCGTGCCGGCCGGCCCTCCAGGCGAAGGATACGGCCGGCAAGCCGCTGAGCCTCGGCCCGGACATGGGTGACGAGCAGCGTCGCACAGGGCCGCGCGGTAATCAGTCGCTCGAACAGGCTCATCATTTCATCGGCCAGCACCGGGTCGAGGCTGACGAACGGCTCATCCATCAGCAGGAGATCCGGTCTGGAAGCGAAGGCCCGTGCCAGCGAGAGGCGCCGCTGCTGGCCCAGTGAAAGCATGCCCGGAAAGCGCCCGCCAAGCCCTGCTAGCCCAACCTCCTCCATCCAGTGCCGTGCCTCGATTTCGCTGACACGCGCGACGATGGTGAGGTTCTGCAGAGCCGTGCGCCAGGGCAGGAGAACCGGCTCCTGGAAGACCATCGCGACGCGTTCCGTTGCTTCCAGTCGTCCTTCGAAACGCCTGTCGAGCCCGGCAACGATGCGCAGCAGCGACGTCTTGCCGGCGCCTGAGGGGCCGGTCAGCGCGACGGTTTCACCCGGCACGAGCGAAAGCGCAATCGGGCCAAGCACACGGCCCGGCCCGCCTTTCTCCAGATCGAGCCGCAGGACCGGCTCAGCTGCCGGGATGATGGAAAACGCCATCGGGCAGTTCTTTCAGGTCGCCCACGAGGTCGGCGCCGCCGAGCTCGGTCATGAGGGCAAGCATGCGGGCGGCAGCCTTTTCGTCAACGGCACCCGCCTTCGGCGTACCAGCAAGGAAGCCCGCCTTCAGCGCCTCGAATTCGGCATCGTTCGCCGCCTTCATCATCGGGCGGATACGCGCCCAGGCAGCCGGATCGGACGTCAGCTTTGTCTTGGCGGCATGTGAGGCCGCGGCGATCGCTCCACCAAGACCCGGATTGGCCTTCAACAGTTCACCGCGCACCACATAGCCGACGAGCGGTGTTTGCGGGTCGAGGCCGAGCGCCTCGGCTGCCTTATCGACGGTCATCAGCGGACGCATGCCCGCCGCCTGCATGCGGGCGCCGAAATTCCAGAAATTCAGCGCACCCTGTACTTCGCCGTCGAGCGCTGCCTTGTAGACGAGTGGTGGAGCGCCAAAGATCTGCTCGGTCGTCCCGGAAATATCGAAGCCCTCCACTTTCTGCGCATAGGCGCGCAGGATCAGCCAGCTCTTGTCGATGGGGCTTCCCGCAACACCGATCTTCTGGCCTTTGAGATCCGCAAGCGTTTTGGCCGGACTGTCGGCCGCGACCATAAGGGCGCCGACGGCGCGCGAATAGGGGATGAAGACAAGATCGCGACCGGCAGCGCGCTCGCGCGCCACCCAGAGCCAGTCGGAAACGATCATGTCCACTTCGCCGGCGACGAGCGCGATTTGCGCCGCCGGCGCACCGGCAACATCACTCACATCGAGGGCAAAGCCATTTGCCTTGTCGAAGCCGTAGTGACGGATCGTGTCGGCTTCCCAGTTCACCGTGCCCGAAAGCTGCAGCGCGGCGCGCACGACGGGCGTCTCGGCGAGTGCCGGCGTAAATGACAGGAGCGCGGCCGCAACCGCGCCGGCAAGCGATTTCAGGATCGTCATGGGCTCTCCTCCCCTTGGTCCCGAGATGCTACCCCCCTGCCCTATCGCTCGATATACGACCTATTGACGGGGGGCAAAGAGGCCGGAAACCCGCCGCAACGGGCATTTTACGACCAAGGTCCAATTCAACCCTTCCCGAACAGCACCGATGATCCCCCTCGTGGAGCCCGCGTCCTGCTGCGGGCATGGAGTGGGAGGATGCCATGAGGAAACTCGTATTGGCCGCGATTGCGGCCATCGCCTGTTCGAGCGCCGCTTATGCCGGCGTGACCGAGGACGATCTTGCCAAAGACGCCGAAACCGTCGGCGACGTCTTGACCAACGGCATGGGCCGCGGCCTGCAACGGTTTTCGCCGATGGAGACGCTGAACACCAAGAACGTCAAGAATCTCGTGCCGGCCTGGGCCTTCTCGCTTGGCGGTGAGAAGCAACGCGGCCAGGAAAGCCAGCCGATCATCTATGACGGCATGATGTACATTACCGGCTCCTACAGCCGACTCTATGCCATCGACATCAAGACAGGCAAGGAAGTCTGGCAGTATGACGCGCGCTTGCCCGAGGGTATCCTCCCCTGCTGCGACGTGGTCAACCGTGGCGCGGCGATCTTCGGTGACAACATCTATTTCGGCACGCTCGACGCGCGCATCGTCGCGCTGAACCGCAAGACAGGCGACGTGGTCTGGAACAAGAAGATTGCAGACTACAAGGAAGGCTACAGCTACACCGCCGCCCCGCTGATCGTGAACGGTCTCGTCGTGACGGGCAATTCGGGCGGTGAGTTCGGCGTCGTCGGCGAGGTGCAGGCGCGCAATGCCGAGACCGGCGAACTCGTCTGGACCCGTCCCGTCATCGAAGGGCATATGGGAACCTTCAAGGGCAAGGAAAGCACGATGACCGGGACGCTCAACGCGACCTGGCCGGGCGACCTGTGGAAGACGGGCGGGGGAGCGACCTGGCTTGGCGGTTCCTATGACGAGGACACCAAGACATTGATCTTCGGCGCGGGCAATCCGGCTCCGTGGAACAGCCATCTGCGCAATGCTGGCAAGCCTGTGGAAGGCAACAAGGGCGACAACCTTTATGCCGCCTCGCGCCTCGGTATCGACCCCGAAAACGGCGAGATCAAGTGGCACTTCCAGACGACACCCCGCGAAGGCTGGGATTTCGACGGCGTGAACGAGGTCGTTCCTTTCGTCGACAAGGACGGGAACAAGCGCTTCGCCACTGCCGACCGTAACGGCTTCTTCTACGTGCTGAACCGCAAGGACGGGAAATTCGTCGCCGCCCATCCCTTCGTGAAGAACATCACGTGGGCCAAGGGTATCGATGAGACCGGCAGGCCGATCTACAACGAGGACAACCGTCCGGGCGATGCGGCCGCGGCCGCTGACGGCGCGAAAGGCCAGCAGGTCTTTGCCGTGCCCTCGTTCCTCGGCGGCAAGAACTGGATGCCAATGGCCTACAGCCCGAAGACGGGCCTGTTCTACGTGCCTTCCAACGAATGGGGCATGGACATCTGGAATGAGCCCATCAGCTACAAGAAGGGCGCGGCTTACCTCGGTGCCGGTTTTACCATCAAACCGCTCTTCGAGGACCATATCGGCAGCCTCAAGGCAATCGACCCGAGCACCGGCGAAATCAAGTGGGAATACAAGAACAGTGCTCCGCTATGGGGTGGCGCGATGGCAACGGCCGGCGGCCTCGTGTTCTTCGGTACTCCGGAAGGCGACTTCGTCGCGCTTAACAACGAGACCGGCGAGGAATTGTGGAAATTCCAGACGGGCTCGGGCATCGTCGGCCAACCAGTGACCTGGGAGCAGGACGGCGAGCAGTATGTGTCCGTGATTTCGGGTTGGGGCGGCGCCGTTCCGCTGTGGGGCGGAGAGGTCGCGAAGAAGGTCAACTACCTCAATCAGGGCGGCACAGTCTGGACCTTCCGCCTGCCAAAACAACTGGCCTCGCTGGACTGAGATGAAGAGCCGGGCGGAAACGCCCGGCTTTGTTGCTTTGGCGCTGGCCGAAAGGCCGATGAAGACGGACGAATTTGATGCTAAGCTACCGCCAGCCCTATCGGGAATTTCGCATGATACCAGTTCTAGTGCCGGAAAAACCTCTTCGCATGCTGCGGTCGGCGCTGATTGTCGACGATCATCCGTTGTTCTGCGATGCATTGTCGATGACGCTGACGGGACCGGTGGGCATTCCGGATGTCGAAGCCGTCGGCACGCTGGAAGCGGCGCTGACGCGGCTTGCCAGCGGGCCGTCGCCGGACGTTGTCGTGCTCGATCTCAACCTGCCCGACGTCAACGGCCTCGATGGCGTGGTGCGCCTGCGCCAGGCAGCGCCGAAGACGCCGATCGTCGTCGTCTCGTCGCTCGATGAGGTTCGTATCGTGCGGGCGGCCCTGAAGGCCGGCATCAATGCCTTCGTGCCAAAACATGCTTCGCGCGAAGAATTCCGCGAAGCCTTCGCCGTCATCGCACGCGGGGAGATCCACGCAAGCCGTCTGGCACTGGAAGGATCCGTACCGAGCCCCTCGGAAGAGGCGGTCAAGCGGCTTGCATTGCTGACGCGCCAGCAGGCCCGCATCCTGCAGCTTGTCTGTGCTGGCCGCATGAACAAGCAGATCGCCTACGAGCTTTCCATCGCCGAGACGACGGTGAAAGCGCATGTCACCGCCATTATGCGCAAGCTCGGTGTGCAGACACGCATGCAGGCGGTGCTGTTCGCGCAGGAAGCAAGCTTTGCAATCATGGTTACTGACACCTGAAGGTGATTTTGGAAGGCCAGTGCGGGACTTCGGGCATGGCGGTGCGTGAACGTGTCGATCGGCCAATTCGTCGGGATTTTCTGGCGGATACTAAGACCATCGGCTAACGGCTTCATTCCCCGCTGGCGCGGCCCCGCGGCGGATGCTTAAGATAGAGACGGGGGAACGGCGGAGGAGGCCATCGCCCGTGGATGAACACTTCGTTACCCGTGCGCTCGTATCGGCGCATGAGAGCTGTCCGGTTGCGCGCCTGGCTGCGGGTCTTGGCCCCGGCCCGTTTGCGCTTGTCCTGCTCTTTGTTTCACCCGAAGCCGATGTCGCGGCCGTCGTTTCGGAGAGCTCCAGAGCTTGGCCGGGTGCCAGGATCGCCGGCTGCACCACGGCCGGAGAAATTTCCGGGGCGGGCTATGAGGAGGAGAGCATTGTCGCAGTCGGGTTTCGTGCAAATCATTTCGCTGCCGAAACATTTTTGATCCAGAACCTCTCCACGCTTGCCGCCGACACGCTGTCCAATACTCTGCTACACATCCGCCAGACCCTTGCCCGCGATCACGGCCATTTGGCGCAAGAGTTCGCCCTCCTCCTCGTCGACGGGCTTTCAGCGCGCGAAGACGAACTCGCCTCCGCACTCGCCGCCGCTACGGGTGCGATGCCTTTGATCGGCGGTTCGGCGGGAGACGGCGTCCATTTCCGGGAAACGCTCGTCTTTGAGGGCGAGCGGCTTCTCCCCAATGCTGCGGTCATCTCGGTGATCCGTGGCGACTGTCCGTTGCGCCCGTTCAAGATGGATCACATCAAGCCGACGGAGCGACGGATGGTCGTAACCGAGGCAAATCCCGCAGCCCGCATCGTGCGGTGTATCAATGGCGAGCCGGCGGTACGGGAATATGCCCGCCTGATCGGCATGGAGCCGGAGAGCGTCAACACCCTCACCTTCGCCATTCATCCGCTGACCGTGCGGATGGGAGACCGTCACCACGTCCGCGCCATTCAGCGGGTACTGCCATCCGGCGAGCTGCTGTTCTTCTCAGCGATCGACGAGGGCATGGTGCTTACCATCGCCGAGCCGCACGATCTGGTAGGGCATCTTTCAACAGAGCTGCAGGCGTTGAAGGATCCGGCCGATCCCGTCGCAGTTCTCGCCTTCGACTGCATTCTGCGGCGCATCGAGGCACAGGAGCGGCAGATGACAGGTCCTGTCTCCGAACTTCTGCGCCAGCACGGCGTCATTGGCTTTTCCACCTACGGTGAGCAGATCGGCCCCATGCACATAAACCATACGATGACCGGCTTCGCCTTCTACCCACCCGGCACCGTCGTTTCGGAAGGTGGCTCATGAGCACCCGGATTTCCGACGGCCTGTTTGATCCGGCCGATGGCGATAGCCGCAACCTCGAGAAAATGCTTGTCATCGCTGACGCGCTGATGCGCCATGTCGAGCAGAATACCGGCGACCGTGGCGCCGCCTTCGAGCAGTTCCGGCGTGCGGCCATGCTCGAAGAAAGGGTTCGTCAACGTACGCGGGATCTCGAAGCGACGCTGAAACTGCTCAACGAGGCCAACAGCGCCACGGAGCGCGCGCGCCGTGACCTGTCCCAGGCGATCGAGGCCATCGAGGAAGGGTTTGCGCTCTTCGATCCGGCTGAAGTGCTCGTGCTCTGCAATTCCCGCTTCTGTCGGGACCTCGTGGACATTCACGAGAAACTTGCTCCCGGCATTACCTTTGCCGACTATGTGGAAACCGCCAGCCGCTCCACGTACCTCGCCCTCCCCCGCGGCGTGACCCCCAAATCCTGGGTAGCCGAGCGCATGCGCCTGCACCGGGCACGGCAGGTCTTCAATGTCGGGCTTAGTGGTGACCGCTGGCTTCAGGTCAGCGAGCAACGAACAGCCGATGGCGGCACTGTCATTCTCCAGACCGACATTACTGACCTGATCCGCATGGAGCGCTCCGAACGTGGCAAGCTGCTCGATGACCAGGCCCGTATGATCCGGGCCACGCTGGAGCACATAAATCAGGGCGTCGGCATTTTCGACGCCAACCGCCGACTGGTGGGATGGAACAGCCGGGTCGCGCAGCTGTTCGACATTCCGCCACGCCTCCTACGGCGAGGAATACCCTTCGAGCTGCTGGCAGACTACATCGCCGACGCCATCACCCTTGGCGATGGTTTTTCCGGTGACACCTTGCGTCAGTGGATCGATGGCCGGCTACCGCGCGGGCCTCTATCCTTTGAGATCACTCATGCCTCCGGCATCATCCTCGATGTCTTCGCGCAGGAAGTGCCGGGGCGCGGCTTTGTCATGTCCTTTGCCGATGTCACGCGCGAGCGGCTCGCCATCCACGCCATGATCCGCGCCAACAACTCGTTGGAAGCGCGCGTGGCAGCACGCACCGGCGACCTTGCGGCCGCCCTAGCCGAAGCCGAGCGTGCCAACTCAGCCCGCGTGCGCTTCGTCGCCGCGGCAAGCCATGACCTCCTGCAGCCGCTTTCCGCCGCGAAGCTTTTCGTTGCCGCCGCAAGGGATGACGCGGAAGCGACCCCGATGCGTGGGACACTCGAAAAAGCGCACAACGCCCTCGTCAGCGTAGAGGGTATTCTCGGCGCCCTGCTCGATATCTCCCGGCTGGAGGCTGGCGGGACGGCGGTCGATATAGGGCCGGTTCCCCTCTCCCTGCTTCTTCGGCAGCTTACAGACGAATTCGCCCCGATCGCGGCCCGCAAGGGACTGAGGCTCGATATCCTGCCTTGTGGCCTTACGGTTTCGAGCGACCCGACGTATCTACGCCGCATCCTGCAGAATCTGATCAGCAATGCGATACGGTACACCGCGAGCGGCCGCATCCTCGTTGGCCCGCGTCGTGTGAACGGTCATGTGCGTGTCGAGGTCCACGATACGGGACCGGGCATCGCGGCGGACCAGCAGCAGGCGATCTTTCGTGAATTCCACAGGGTTCAGGGATCAGCCTCAGCCTCCGAAGGCATGGGGCTTGGCCTCGCCATCGTGGAGAGGGCTTGCGCTCTTCTCGGCCACCGCCTTGATCTGCGCTCCACACCCGGTCGCGGCACCTGTTTTTCCGTCGACCTCGCCCGCATGGCATCCCGGGCTAACCCCATCTACCGCGAAGCAACGCCTGTCATACCGGAAGAACCCGGCGACAACAGCGACCGGATCGCACTTCTCGTCGAAAACGATGTGGGTTTGCGCAGGGCCATTGCCTTGCTCCTGGAACGGCGCGGTGTCAGCGTGCTGGAGGCGGCCAGTGGCGAGGAGGCGCTTTCGCTGCTCGACGAAATCGGCATCGTGCCCGACCTCTACCTCATCGACCAGCAACTCGATGGCGCGCTTACCGGCATCGAGACGGTAGAGGCTTTGCACGCCCAACATGGTGCGCGCCCTACCCGCATCCTGACGGCCGATCGCAAGCCGCAAACGCGGCTGGCAGCAGAAGCTGCCGGCATCGAGATCATGTACAAGCCGATTGCTGCCGATGCGCTGGAAGCCTTCGTGCTTGCCGGCTGATCCGGCACCAAGGTCGCATTGCGACACTACTCACACCATGGGACATCCCTCCATCCGATCTGGAGGAGGATGTAATGACGAGACTTTTGGCCATGACGGCCCTGATGGTTCTTGCAGGCGGCGCAGCCCAAGCCGCAGAGCATGCAGTCAAGATGCTGAACAAGGGCGAAAGTGGCGCCATGGTTTTCGAGCCCGCCGCCATCGCTGCAGAGCCAGGCGACACGGTTCGCTTCATCCCCTCCGACAAGAGCCACAATGTCGAAGGTATCAAAGGCATGCTTCCCGAAGACGTCAAACCCTTCAGGAGCAAAGTCAACGAAGAGTATGTACTGACGGTCGCCGAGCCCGGCTACTACGGCATCAAGTGCTCGCCGCACTACAGCATGGGCATGGTCGCCCTCATTCGCGTGGGCGACGGATCCGCCAATCTCGACACCGCAAAATCGGTCAAGCTTCCCGCGAAGGCCGGCGAACGAATGAAGGTCGCCTTTGAGACGCTGGCGGCGCAGTAGTCCGCGAAAAGCTGGGCCACAAGCCGGCTCTTGGAGCCGACGATCGCCGGCATTCTCAAATGCGCCATAGCCTAACTCCACCGGACCGCCCTCGGGGAATGATCTCGAGGCGGCTGGTCGGCGCGTTTGAATGTGCAAGGACCACATCTCCTGCCGCCAAGCGCCGGATCCATTCCATGGCGCGTCGCCGCACGCATCGGGCGCGCTATCGACTGAAGGAAATGCCCCGCATATTCGTGGGGCGCGACCTCCCGCAGGGCTCCACCTAGGCTACCACCCCTGGCGGAGGCGCGACAGAATGCGTTGAGCTACGGTTGCCTGGCCCCTATAGCCAGCGCACCCACTCGGATCTCACTCCATCAATCCGGGTCAGGCGACGGAGCGGGCATCCCTTCCCGCACGCTCTGCGCGGCGCTCCTCTAGCGACCGACAGCAGCACTCGAACGGCCAATAAGCCGCCACCAACCGACCACCCGCACTGACACGGTCGATGAAATACACCACGCATCATTTCTCCGTCGCAGCCTTCGCATTCCCGACGCCGGCGGCGATCAGGCAAATTGGAACTTTACAATTGTAAAGTCCTCTGCCCGGCACGGCGGACTTTACAACTGTAAAGCTTGAGCTCCGAGCCGGAACACTAACGTCTCGTTAAGGAAAAACGCCTTGTAGAATCGGCAAGTCTCTGCCTATCGTGACGGAAATGGGTCCGCACAGCGCCCACAACCGTCAAGAGGATTGAATGCTTCACTCGGCTTCTCACAACGTCAGAGATACCGCATCGAAGATCGAGGGCTACACAGCAAAGCTTTCGGCCGAACTGCATGATATGCGCGAGACCGCCTATTTTCCAACGGCAAGAAAGACCTTCGCGCGGACATTCTCAACCACCGACCTCGCTCGCCTTCTCAAAGTTCCGGAGAGCACTCTCCGACAGCTGACGATCGAAGGAAAGGGGCCCCAGCCGGAAAGAGCCGAAAACAACAGGCGGACCTACACCGTGGAACAGGTGAAGGAGCTCCGCACGTTTCTCGCCGCACTTCGTCCGGATGAGGCCAAGGAGCTTCTTCCCCAGCGGCGCAACGGGGAAAAGCTGCAAGTCATCGCCACTGCGAATTTCAAGGGCGGCAGCTCGAAGACCACCACGTCGATCCACTTGGCGCACTTCCTGGGTCTTCAGGGCTATCGGGTCCTATGCATCGATCTGGACCCCCAGGCATCGATGACCGCACTCTTCGGTATCCAGCCCGAATTTGATCTGGGTGAAAACGAAACGGCCTACGCCGCCATTCGATATGACAACGAGCGCCGTTCGCTGGCCGATGTCATCCGCCCGACCTATTTCCCGGGTGTCGATCTCGTCCCGGGCAACCTCGAGCTCATGGATTTTGAGTTTGACACACCGTCCTACCTGACCTCGCGGAACCGTGATGATCTTGGCCTCTTTTTCGAGCGCATGAGCAATGCCCTCTCGCATGTCGAAAATCGCTACGACATCGTCATTCTCGATACGCCGCCATCATTGGGCTATTCAACGCTTGCGGCCCTCTATGCAGCCACCTCACTGATCATCACCGTTCATCCTGCCATGCTCGATGTGGCGTCCTGCAACCAGTTCCTCATCATGATCTCCGATCTCTCCGAAGTTCTCGGGCAGTTCGGTGCACGGTTCGAGCATGACTTCTTCCGCTTCCTGCTGACCCGTGTGAACCCCAACGACGGGCCACAGAAATACATGTCCGGCGTGATGCGCAGGCTGTTCGGGGACGACGTGCTTGTCGCCGAAGCATTGGAATCGACCGCAATCGCCGGCGCGGCAGTTGCCAAGAAAACACTGTACGAACTCGAGGCGGGGGAGGTGGGTCGCGAGGCGCTCAAGCGCGCCATCGAGAGCGCTGACCGCGTGAACTTTGAAATCCTCGGTCTGGTCCAAAAGGTATGGGGGCGTAGCGCATGAAGAAGAGCATTCTTCAACGAATGACCGATGCCGAAAACCGCGGAGATGCGGTACCGGCGTCGGACGCGCAGGAGAAGATGTTGCCATCCCGCCGACATTCGTCGCCCGTCATTTCCAATGTCGGCCGGGTCCTCACCCAATTGACCGAGGACAGCATCATCTCGCTCGACCCCGACAAGGTTGAGCGGTCCCCGTTCAAGGATCGCTTCGACAATGACGAGGAGGCCGATCAGGCGCTTGAGGCTCTCAAGATATCGATCGCCAGCGAAGGTCAGAAGATACCGGTTCTTGTCCGGCCACATCCGACAAAGCCCGGCCAGTATCAGCTGGCCTACGGATATCGTCGATGGGCGGCAATCAAAGCGATCATGGGAGATGCCGAACGACCGGAGACGATCAAGATAAAGGCCTATGTGCGTGATCTGACCGATCGCCAGCTGATCGAGGAACAGTCCCTCGAAAATGGCGTGCGCGAGAACCTCACCTGGATCGAACAGGCGATGTGGGCCGTCCAGCTGAAAGGCGCCGGTCTCTCGCATCGAGCGATATGCCCAATCTTGGGTCTTTCCGAAGCGGCTGTATCCCATCTCTTCCGGGTTACAGCCGTTGTACCGGACGATGTCATCCTTGCAATCGGCAGGGCAAGGGGTGTTGGCCGTCCAAAATGGACGGCGTTTGCGGAGCTTCTGAAGGAACCGGGACGGCTTGAAGCCGTACGGAAGGTGGTTCGGGCTCCCGAGTTCCGCAAGGCGGACAACCTAGAGCGAATTGCCCAGGCGATGCGTGCTGCAAGCAGCATGCCGGTGACGCCTGATGTGGTGGAAGCGGACGAAACGATCGATTTCACCCTTGGCGCACGGGTTTTTGGCCGGATGAAGAATGCAGCGTCGGGAATGACGCTCACGATCCCCAAAAAGGAGAAGGCATTTGCGCATTGGTTGGCCAAACGAATGCCGGCGCTGATGCATGAATACGGAGAATTTTCCGACCCTTCGTAAGAGGGCGCGGAAGGAGCAACCAGACCAAAACGGTCGAAAAGGAGAGACCAGCACAAAAGGAAAAGGCCCCCAAACGTTGCCGTCGTGGAAGCCCTCCTCAGTAGTAGCATCCTGAGAATCGCATTTCCACGAATCACAGTCAAGAGTTTTTGGCGCCGTTTTGGCGAGCGGTTTCCTTTTGCCTGTAGAAAGGTGAAGGAAATGCAGAGTGGACATGTGACGACGCCTTTCGGGCGGCGGTCGATGACGCTTGCCCTGGTGAAAAACCAGCTTGCGACAGCCGAATGCAGCCCCAACAAGACGGCTGATAAGTGGAAAATCTTCCGGGACGTCTGCGAGGCGAAGGATATCTTCGACCTCCAAGACCGGTCGCTAGCCGTGCTCCATGCATTGCTCAGCTTCTATCCGGGTTCTACCCTCTCCAATGAGGGAAGCGGACTGGTGGTGTTCCCATCAAACGCCCAGCTATCCATCCGTGCCCATGGAATCGCGGGGACGACGCTGCGCAGGCATCTTTCCGCGCTCGTTAATGCCGGCTTGATCGAGCGCCGGGACAGCCCAAATGGCAAACGCTACGCCCACAGGGGCAGAGGAGGGGAGATCGAAGCCGCGTTCGGTTTCAGCCTTGCGCCCCTGCTCGCGCGCACCGCCGAGCTCGCTGCCTATGCTCAACGGGTCGCCGCAGAACGTCTCCGGTTCAAGCGCACCAGGGAGGCGCTGACGCTTTGCCGGCGCGACATCCGCAAGCTCATATCGGCTGCCATGGAGGAGGGGGCCGATGGCGATTGGGCCACAATGGAGAACATCTTCCTCGGGCTCGTAGCAAGCCTTCCACGCTCGCCTCGCCATGAACAGATCCAAGCCGTTCTCGACAAGATGGAAAAACTTCGCGAGGAAATCGTCAACCGGTTGGAAATACAGCTAAATGTAGGAAATATAGACGCCAATGATATCCATAATGGATGCCACATACAGAATTCAGATCCTGACTCTACTCATGAACTTGAACCACGCTTTGGAAAAGAGCTGGACGAAATCACAGCGCGCAAACCGCAACGGTCTGCCGAGCCGTTGAGGACGTTTCCTTTGGCATTGGTGCTAAAGGCCTGCCCCCAACTGGCCAACTACACCCCGACCGGCCAGATAGCCCATTGGCGGGATCTGATGGCGGCAGCAGTCGTCGTTCGCTCCATGCTGGGCGTCAGCCCATCTGCCTATCAAGCGGCATGTCAGGTGATGGGGGCGGAAAATGCAGCTATCGCCATGGCCTGTATCCTTGAGCGAGCAGAGCACATCAACTCTGCCGGGGGTTATCTTCGAGACTTGACGAAAAAGGCGGCACGCGGCGAGTTCGGTCTTGGCCCAATGGTCATGGCGGCGCTCAAGGCAAATACCGCCGATGAAAGGCTGAGAGCATGACAAGTATCGCCTCTGTTCGAGAGGGTGGCGCCGAAAATCCTGTGCAAATCTGCAACGCTGCTTCGTCTTCTTGAGGTTCGTGAGACGAAGTCGTTGAGAAAGAGTTCGTCTGTCGCCAGTAGTAGACCGGCCATGCCGGAGGGATCGTTGATGAAAATTCAAACACTTCAATACGCCTTGATTGCCCTGGTGTTCGGCATATCCAGTGCACGAGCCAACGATCTGATCGCCCGCGCTACAGACGGAACCTTCTGGCTGTCCGGGAGTGTCGGCCTCATGTCGATCGAAGCGCGTGAATATGTCTATCTCGGGAACGACAAGGCCAGCCAGCTGGACTGGGATACGGACGGAGTGGTGGTCTATACGGCAGCTGCCGGGGCTGAACTTGAGGGAAATTGGCACGTCAAGGGGAGGGTAGACCTTGGTTTTGGCGGTGACGGCCACATGGTCGACTACGACTGGGTCCCGGGCTTTGCCATTGACCAGAGCATGAACGGTTGGAGTGATCGTTCCGTTCACCCTGATACCCGTCTCGACTACTATTTCAGCGGTACGCTCGAAATCGGCCGGGATATCTTCGCGGATGAAAGCACCAATGTCAGCCTTGGCGGCGGTTTCAAGTATACCGAGGTCCGCTGGGAAGCCTTTGGCGGTTCGTATATCTACAGCGACGGTGGTCTGCGCAACGACATTGGCGACCTTCCCGCAGGCGTAAACGCCATTTCCTACAAACAAGAAATCCCGACAGTCTTTGTCGGAATCGACGGTTCAACACGCTTCGACCGTCTGACCCTTGCGGGTAGTATCAAGGGTGGCCTGACGACAGGCATCAACGATCAGGATGATCACTGGCTGACCGGGACCCGATTCTTCGGTGATATGAAGGTGGCGCCGGTCCTGATGCTCAATGTCGCAGTCGATTATCAGCTCACGGATACGGCGTCCTTCTATATCGCTGGCAATTTCGAGAACTTTTTTCGCAGGAAGGGGGACTTGAATTCGACGGAAACAGCGAGCGGAACCGCAACCCTCTACAGGAATGCCGCCGGTGCCTCGTTGAGAACCATGTCGTTCCAGATGGGGCTTCGCGCCCGCTTCTAGAGTGGCCGAGCGGAGGCCAGTTCAACGGAATTGCCTTGCTCTCGTAAGGAGCACCTGGAGGAGGGGCTTCTTTGTCAGGTAGCAAGACAAGCATACGGCCCAGCAGCATGGCAAAACTGTTTCAGAATGCCCTTAGAGGGCGCCAACACGACTTTTCCAGGCCACCGGGGAACATTGAATGAGCGACGCTTTCGGTTTCATGTTCGGTTTCTACGGACTGTTGCTCGGCTTTGCGGTCGCCGAAGTGGTATCAGGCTTCTCGCGGGCCTATGACGAACGCCACACCCGCAAGCTTGGTTTCGTTGCTCCCTTGTTCGGGATCCTTCTTCTCGTCGATCTGATTACGTTCTGGATGAATGCCTGGGCATACCGTCAGCTCCCTGAAATCAGCTATCCGGTAGCGTTCGCCGTAACTCTCGTCGCACTGCTTTACTACTTTGCTGCCACGCAGGTTTTCCCGAAGGCCACGGAGACGGACACGCTTGATGCCCATATCATGGCGCACCGACGGGAGGTCGCCTTCTGCGTCCTGGCGAGCAACCTGCTAACCCAGATCCCGCCCGCCACCTTGGCCTTCACGACGCCGTGGCCCCCGGTGGATATCGCCCTCTGGGCCAGCCTGAACCTGACCTATTATACGCTGCTTTGCACGGCCGCCCTGGCGAGAAGCAAGACGGTCGTCGGATGCGCGCTCGGCACCGCAATAGCCTTCGTCCTTGGCGCAACGGCGATCTTTGCATGAGCCGCACTCGGCTCTCGGCTTGAGAAATACTTCTTTCTCCGGTCAGCCGATTAACGTTATATGGGCGAGCCGATGTTTAACATCGGCAGCTGCGAGGGAAGCTTCAACACCGATTTTGCCGTATCTGCCTTAAATTTGATAGAATGACCGATAAGGCAATCTTATCCGCCATTTTAACGAGAATGGCAGGCCGTGCGATTATTATATGAATCTATAGCATAAACCGCACACTCACTATAGGATGGCGGCCATGGATTCGCCCGTCACCCCTCTCGTCGCCTCGCCGGTACTCCCGGCCGGCTTGCCCGGCTGGGCCCTGCCGCGCGGCCGCGAGCCGGACGATCTTGTCCGCTCCGCACCCATCTGGTGCCGGCTGCTGGCGCGCGTGCCAGCCCTCAAATGTGCTGCCGTCGCCGTCCGACTGATGGGCCGCAGCGAGGACGAGGTAGCACTGCGCGACGCCGTTCTTCTGACGGCCGCGGGCGGCGATCCCAGCCTGGCTGGAAAGGTGTTTTTGGCGACCAAAAGGCTTTCCACCTGAAAACCCGCCTTCTCGTCGAAAGCGGTGGCCGAGCTTGCCGATCTGTTGGGGCTGGCCTTGGACGATTGGATGGCGACGGCGGTCGACCATGCCAATGATGTACTGCAGTCCGGCCGCTCGGAGCCGCTGGCTGCGGCGGACCTGGTCACGTCCATCCAGGCGGCGCGCCCGGACGCCGAATCGCTCGCCTGGATGCTGGGCGACCTGCTGATCGCCGCGCAGCTGAAATGGGATTATGCCGTGCCGCTGCTGATGGCGGAACGCTAAGGGCCGGCCTTCAAGACGCTTGTGGCAGGGGCCGTGTGCGCCCTGGCGAGCCAGCCTTTGCCCGCGCTGTCTGCCTTGCCCTCATCGAGGGAAGGGGCGCGGCCCTGCGCACCGCCGGCGAGATCGCGCGCCGCGCCGAGACGCTGCGCGCTGCGCGCTGCGGTGCCAAAGGTTCGGACGAAAGGCGCCGGCGCTGTCATCCAGGCCCTGCTAAATGAGGATGCGGTGGCTGCCTCGGCGCCCGGCACCTCTCTCTCGCTGGGCAGCGATCCGGCTGTTCGACCGGCTGGAGGCATTTGATGCGGTACGCGAGTTGTCCGGCCGCAGCGCCTTTCGGATCTATGGATTGTGACGATGGCGGAACCGGATGCCCCGGCAAAACACGGATGTCTCGGACGATGGACGCAAGCGAACGCTTGTTGGATCGGGAGCTGGGGGATCTGCCGCCGGAGCTGCGCTGGCGCGGATGGATGCTGCGGGTCGACGTCGTAATCTTTGCCTCGGCCGAGCCGGTCAGCCGCGAGACGCTCGCGCGCGTCGTCGGTAGGGATTGCAGTATCGACCTCTTGATCGACGACCCGCAGAAAGAACTTCGTTCCCGCCTCTACGAGATCGTCGCCGTCGCCGGCGGCTGGCAGCACCGAAGCCGTTCGGCTTTCGCATCCGCGATCCGGGCGTCAAAGGCCCCGACACGGGGAGGGGCACCTGCGGTGCCCGAATTCGAGGCCATGATCCTGATGGTCATCGCCTACTTCCAACCGATCACCCGCAGCGACCTGTCAAAGACCTTCGGCAAGGAGATCAGCCGAGACACGACCGCCACCCTGCGCAACGCCAACTTCCTCGCCTCCGGCCCGCGCAGCCCGACGCCGGGGCGCCGTATACCTAGGTCACGACAAAGCAGTTCCTTTCGGCCTTCGGCCTGCAGACGCTGCGTGATCTGCCGGATATCGATGCGTTGCAGGATGCGGGGCTGCTCAGCCGGCAGGCGGTTCAGAAAGAGCAACTCTTGGCCGATGTGGATGGTGAGGAGGCGGAGTAAACCTGGCCAGGCTCGGGGTTAAACTACGACGGTTCAAGCCAACGTTCGCGCCGTTCGCCTCAGGACGTGGGCGGCGATCCGGACAACAATCGCGGCGGCAAGCAGCGCCATGTAGGGCCAGTACATTTCCGGGGTCATCACGGCGCGGCGGCCGAAATTGATGACGAAAGACAGCAGAAGAAACCAGATACCACCACTGTGGATGATACCGCGAATCCTAGCCCCAACGATTTCCGAGACGCGGTCGAACGACGTCAAGGTCATCAAGATGATGACGAAATAGGCCGTTCCGCCAGCAACAAAGGCCGCCGGTGCGGTCAACTCGTCGAACAGAACCGGATTGAACTGCGAGAGCGCCACGATCGCAACTGCATGCAGCAGGTGCGAAAAGGCAAACGCCAGTCCAAAGCTCCGCCTGTTCGCCTTTATCCAGCGCGTTGCTGCTGACGGCCAGAGAAAATCCAGACTTGAGGCGCAAAAGGCCAACAGGAACAGCAATAGCGATGTGCGAGCCGTCAAGCGGATCGCCATGCGTGCTGCCTCGGTCGGATCTGTAGCGAATGCCGTCACGCTAAAGCAGGCTACAGCGACTGCGGCGCATAGCCAGCCCGTCACCGCCCAGCTTTCGAGAGATCGGGTAGATCGGTTTCTCAGGGTTTGCTGCGTGATTTCCCTCCAATGTAAGCGGTGTTTACATGCATCTTGGGAAAACTGTCAAGTGAATGTTTACGCCGCTTACATCGAAGCGCGGGAGCCGCTATCAAAGGCGATGGCAAAATCATCGACATCACGCACGCCTTATCATCACGGCAACCTCGTCGAGGAGCTTGTCACCGCTACGATCGCCCTGATCGAGGAGAAGGGGGTCGATGCCGTTTCGGTGCGCGAGGCAGCCAAGCGGGCCGGGGTCTCTCCGGCTGCACCCTTCCGTCATTTCGCCAATAAGACGGCCTTGATGACGGCCGTGGCCGAACAGGCGATGGGGCGGCTCACCGAGCGAGTGCAGGCCGAACTCACATCGACTGGTGACGCCGATCCGGTGGAAGCGCTTCGCGCCATCGCACGTGGCTATCTCGGCTGGGCGCTCGCCAATCCGACGCACTTCAACGTGATCGCCTCGCGCACGCTGATCGACTTTCACGGCTCGCTCAAGCTGACAGGCGAAACAGAGGCGATCCGGCTGATCATGCTCGACCTGATCGCCCGCGGACAGGCAGATGGACAGATTGCATCGGCGATCGCCCCGGACGCGCTGATGCTCTCAGCGCGCGCCTTCATCTACGGTCTGTGCCGCATGTGGATCGATGGTCATTTTACCGAATGGCGCGTCGAGAAGCCGGCCCAGGATGCAATGTCAGAGGCGGTAGACCTGTTCATCGACATGATTGGTAGTCGCCAAGCCACGCCTTGACGGTCATTGTCGGGTTTGAGAGAGGCTGGATAGTGAACGTCAAGTTGTTGAATTCCGTCTTGGAGCTCCGTAAACCTATGGAGGAAGAAGCCGGGTAGAATGCTAGCATTTAGGCATTGCAAAAAGCGTATTTGGGCATGTTGTGCTCGAACTCGACGAAGGTACCAAGGGCCGGTAGGTCGCAATTGAGATACCTACTGTATCCTCGGGTCCAGGACAGTCTGATGAGGGATGACACATGCCATCGGAGCCTCGCTCACCCCGCTTAGCCGTTCTCATTGATGCCGATAACGCGTCGGCGAAGATCGCGGATGGTCTTTTTGAGGAAATCGCGAGGATAGGTGAAGCGAGTGTTCGTCGCATCTACGGTGACTTCTCCAGCGTTCGATCCAAGGGATGGGCTGATGTGCTTTCGAAGCACGCTATCATCCCTCAGCAACAGTTTGCCTATACGACGGGCAAAAACGCATCCGATATCACGCTTGTGATCGATGCCATGGATCTGCTCCACAGCGGACGTTTCGATGGTTTCTGCCTGGTGTCGTCCGATAGCGATTTTACGAGACTTGCTGCCCGAATCCGCGAGCAGGGCATCGATGTGTTCGGGTTTGGCGAACAGAAGACGCCCGAGAGTTTCCGTCAGGCATGCCGACGGTTCGTCTACACAGAAAATCTGTTGCCCGGCGCGCCCGGTAACGCGCCGGAAACAACACTCAATGCAATACCGCTGCAGCCGCCATCAGCCGCTATTCCCATTATCCGGACAGTCATCATGCAGATAGAGAGCGAAGATGGCTGGGTTCCGCTCGGCGCCATCGGTGCAAACCTTGCGAATATTGCCTCCGACTTTGACCCGCGCACCTATGGTTTCCGCAAACTGAGTGATCTCGTGCGAAAAACGAACGCCTTCGATATCGACCATCCTCAAGGTGGTGTGCTCAAAATCCGCATCAAACCGCAGCCCAGCAAGAAACCGAATGCGGCTGCGTCGACGAGTTGACTTGGTTTAATCGCGCGAACACGGCAGCTTTGTGCGTCTCGTTCACGCACGCTCTGGTGGCCAAGGCGCTTTGTCATCTGGAAGCCCAGGAAACTCGAATGATGCGGACGGTATAGGTCTATTCGGACTTTCTCAACGTTCGAATGCTACCCATGCAGGGGAGATCGGGTTACGCGAGCATCTGCAGCCCGTGCTTTTGCACGAGCGACAGGAGCTTGAGCGCTGGCCCGCTTGGGCGCTTGGCACCGGTTTCCCACTTTTGAACCGTCGACTGGCTCGTGTTCAGATAACGGGCAAAGACCGGCTGGCTGACATGGTTGTCCTCGCGGAGCGCCTTGATCTCGCCAGGTGACAGTTCCTGCGGGATCACAAGGCAATCCTCATCGAAGGTCCGCATCGTTTCCTTGTCGATAGTCCCAGCCGCAAGCATGCCTTCGACAGCGCTATGGATTGCCTCGAACGCATCGCTCTTGAACTTGCGTTTAGTCGCCATGATCAATCTCCAGTAAGGCGCCAATCTCGAGTTCCGCTTCGAGGTCGGCTTTCGACTTGGCACGGTAGAGGTCTGCGAGTTTCCGGAACGCTAGAAGCTCGTCGTCGTCGATGTTCGCCCGATCCTTCTTGGCGAAGAGATAGGCGAACACCCAGAACTCCCCGGCCTTCGCCAGAACAATTGAACGATGCATGTTGTCGTTGAGGCGCTTCTTGAAGACGCCACCGCCAAGATCGTCGGCCTGTCCAAGGGCAACCTGATCGATTGCCTTCGACAAAGCCTTGTCGGAGATGCGCGCTTTCTTTGCCGCCTTGGCAAACCACGCTGTTTTGAACACTCGTTCTGACATCGGTCTATATAGCACTAGGTGCTACATCCATCAAGATTTTAATAGGAGATCTATGCCGCCTCCCATAGCGGTCCTCATCCGGCATGCGGTTCAAGATCTCGTCGGTGATCTTGCGATATTCCGCCAGCGGACTGTCGGCCTCCAGAACACAGATGATCGGTTCGAAGGGGTCGCGATGCACACGCATCACCCGCTGGATCTCCTTCGAGCGGTTGGCGGCATGCCGATGAAACGCATTGCAGGCGCCATGCCAATCGCGAGCAGCAAACTCGATCTCCTCCGGTGCAATGAGCCCTTCGATCGGTCGCACATTCTTCAAGAGCTCGGGATGCTGGCGGATCCAGCCAACCTCGGAGCGGGTGAGGGCCTGGGCGACCATCAGCATGTCTTCTTCCCATTTGGTGTAGAAGCCACGACGCTGCTCTCGCCATTGCAGATATCAGTCCCAGACGCCGGGGAAGATTAGAAGGCCGAAAGTCAATTGGCTAAGCGGCACGCCGCGGCCTTTGACGACGCCGGCGGGGGAGGCGGCCAGTGCGCCGAACATCAGGCCGAGATGCTCGATCTTCTGCGAGGCGGTTTCCTCGCCCCAGACCCCGTTCCGCTGGAAACCGATCGCCGTCAGTGTCGAGGTCTTGAACCGGATCAAGTCGGCCATTTCCATTGCGAGCCGTGGTGGCGCATCGACGACGCCGGACAGGTGTCAACGGCGGAGTAAAAACCGGCCACGGGGCGGAGCAAAAGTCGGCCACTGCGGCGCCGGCCTGAGACCGCCG
>NZ_SHMI01000021.1:0-82771 GCF_004284735.1 Shinella sp. JR1-6
AACAGCAATGGCAACCCCGGATCGGGCAACGGCTCTGGTGGCTCTGGCTCCGTGAAGTCATCCGGGACACCCGGCTTCAACGGCGGCGCTGGCCGTCCCGGCATCATCATAATCCGCGAATGGACTGAATAGCTCCCTCCCGTCGCATCCGTGCGCGACGGCACCTAGCCGCTTAGGCGGCGCTTTTTATTCCCAACAGGACAAACCCCCATGACGCTTGGAAAAGGTAAGGCGGCGGCCATCACGGACGCCGACATGGCGAAGCTTGCCGATGATTTGCAGTGCCACCCGGCCGATCTGGAAGCCATTGCCCAGGTCGAAAGCAACGGGTTCGGCTGGTTCGCGGACGGCCGGATCAAAATCCTGTTCGAAAAGCACTGGTTCTACAAGCGTCTCCCAGACGAGAAGCGCACCAATGCGATGAAGAGCGGGCTGGCTCGTAAGAACTGGATCAGCCCAGCGAAGGGCGGATACAAGGATCAGGCCGGCCCTGATGACCGTTACAAGCTGCTGGAGCGCGCCATCAAGGTCGACCGCGAGGCGGCATTCGGCTCGGTCAGCGTCGGCAAGTTCCAGATCATGGGCTTCAACCACAAGGTCTGTGGCCATCAGACTGCAGAGGGTATGTTCAACGCCTTCTGCGAGAGTGAGGTCTATCAGCTTTCGGCCTTCGCCGGCTTCCTCGTCAACAAAGGTCTCGTCAAGGCAATCCGTGCCCGCGATTTCGATGCCGTCGAAAAAGGCTACAACGGAGGCGGCCTGAACGGCGCCTATGCCAGGAAGATGAAGGCGGCTTCCGATAAGCTGCGCGCCGGGAAGTGGAAGGACTATCGGCCGGGTTCTAAGAGCAATTTGGGCATCACCCCAAAACCCTCAGAACCCAGCGTGTTGGAGCCGAAAGCACCGGATTTGGGCATCACCCCGTCGGCCAAGATCGAGCAAGGCCCGGTCCCGTCCGGCAACTGGCTGGCCGGCATCATTGCTGCCATCGCGAAACTCTTCTCGAGGAGTGGCAAATGACGGTCTGGATCCGCATCGCGCTGTACATGCTCGCCGGCTGGCTGTACGGCTCCGGGTATATCGGTGAGGAGGTCAAGAACCTCGTTACCGAAGACCCGGCCGTTGCGGCTTCTATCGAGGCTGGCATCTCGGCGGCAATCGCCTCCATCCCCGTCGCTTGGTGGCAATGGGCGAAGAGGAGAGGGTGGGCCACATGATCACCCTTATCAACGCCCTCAAGCTGACCGCAGGCGCGATCCTCGGCGGGGTGGTGGTCTACAGCTACGTGCAGGCCTTCACGCTTCCAGCGGCTCGTGAGGCCGAAAGACAGGCCATCCGCGCCGAAACCCTTGAGCGAGCCATCGACCTCGTACAGGAAAGGAGCCGCACCAATGCGGACGTTCAACGCCTTAGCGACAGCGATATTTGCATTGAGCTTGGCGGGCTGTTCCGCGACGGCGTCTGTGTTTGACGGCTCAGGCTTCGAAACCCTCAAGCCTTCCTCCGTGACAAGAGCCTTCATTGTCGCCAACGACCGCCCCTTTGCCGATCAGGTCGTCAGCCACAACCGCACATGCAATGCCCAGCCAGGATGCCGTAAATGAGCCCATCTGAAAACGATCCCGATCTCCGCGCCCGTGTCGTCGCTCTCGAGCAGAGGGACCAGGATAGATCGCAGCGCCTCAATGCGATGGAGGCGTGGCAACGTCAGCGGGATATCGACAGCGCCCGCCACGATGAAAAGTGGAACGCTATGGACGCGCGGATCGACGCCCGTTTTTCAGGCATTGAAATTTCTGTTGGCGATATCAAACATGCCTTGTCCCGCATCAACTGGCTGATTATCGGCGGCATCATCACGGGCGTTGTCGGGTTCCTGATCCGTGGCGGGTTCTCGCCGTAAGCATCACCGCGGCGCCTGCCTCACGATCCACCGGTTGCTCCCCTTGTTGCCGCACTTGAGGCAGCGCAGGCGCTCCTGGAACTGGTGGATGTAATTGACCTTGCCGAGCCGGTTCGCAAGCTCCCATCGGTCAACCCAGCCCTCTCGCTCGCACTTCGAACACCGGCCGCCCAGCTCATACCACTGGACGAGGTTGCTGAAGGTGACCCTGTCGTTTCCAAACAGGTTGTCCAATATCTCTGGGGCGTTCTCGCGCATGCGGTTCCTCATCCGAAGGCCGCATTCCTTCGTTCTCTATGTGTTCACGTTCCGCCTGTGGCGTAAATGATCCTGAACGCGAGAAGAGTCAACGGTGATGGTTAGCCCCATCGTTTGAGAACATCCGTGAACGGGTTGACCTAACCGTGTCGGTTAACCAATTGAATTCGTGTCCTTCGTCCAGTCCCTCCGGGCCCACCACTCCCCTTCGTCCAGTAAAGTCCAGCTTGGGCGAGGGGATGCAGGATGAACCGGGTGAACGGGTACCCGTTTCGCCGCAAAATCTATGATGGGCCAGCTCGGTGCAGCGCCGTCGCTTTGCCGCCGTCAGCTTGTGGCTGTAGCTCGCCGCGATTTTTCGGAATTTTGACACCGGAAATCGGAATTTCCGGAATTCCGGACGTGGTGTCAAAAAGTGGGTTCGAAGACGAATCAAGACTCCTTCGAGTGGCCGGCGCCGTCTGCCACTGAGGAAATCGGACGACTTGCCCATCTTGCGCGCGGGATGGCAAGGCGACGTTAGGCCTCCTTCAAAGCCTCTTTAACGTGTGCCCCCTTGAGACAACGCTCAGGTTGCTGATAGCGTATCCCGGGGTTCAATCTGGAGGGGAACATGGCCACCATTATACGCAAGGAAGTTCGGAAGCGTGGATTCTTCGGGTGGGTGTTCCTGCTCATATTTATTGGCTTCAACCTTCTCATGCTGCTCTGGATCATCGCGGGCCTGTCAGCGGTGGGTGGAGCGCCGGCAGCATCGGACGCAGAAAATGCTGGGCGTGCGATCGGATCGGCCATTGGTGTCGGGATCATCTTCTTCATCTGGGCATGCGGATCGATCATTCTCGGCCTGCTCGCCCTCGTCACACGCGGTCGGAAGACGATCATCGAGGAGACCATGGCATGAAGCGGACGTCCTCTTTGGTGGCAGCGCTCGTGCTCCTGACGCCGGCGATTGCCGGCGCGGCCATGGACATCAACAAGATGCAAACGGCCTCCGGACTGGCGGAGATCATCTCGCGGGCCGAACACTGCGGCTACAAAGTCGATGAGGCTGCGCTTGAGACCTACTACGAGAAGTCTGGCTTGGCCAATCCCGAAGCGCTGGCCTTCATCAGCGGTAATATCGCCATGAGTGAGTTCGCCGAAAAGCCCAGCGCATCGACTTGCACACTAGCCAGAACAACCGCACGCAGTATCGGCATTCTGGCCGAGTAGGTTGCTACTCGATTTTCAAAGAGCGGCCGGGCAAGCACATAATACCCATGCCCGGCACCCGGTCAGGTCTTGCCCTCCTCGGGAGCCTCGATTTCTATCGTCGTCATGTAGGTTTCGTCGTAGGTGTGATCGACGCCGGCGCACCGCCAAAGGCCGTTGCACTCGGCGCGGAAGTCCTGGGTGGCGATCGGCGCGTCGGCCATGATGTCTGGGCGGCCCGCAAGGGTGAGCGATCCTGAGCCGGTGGCACGGCCGAGGCGCTGGCCCTCGGACCTCGCTGCCGCTGCCGCCTCCTCCTTCGTCGGCAGCACGCGGCGAATGCGCTTCGTCGAACCATCGAGACCGGTGGCGGCCGATTCAAACAGGACCTGGTTCTTCGTTTGGTCGTACCAGCCCGCCTCGACCTTGCCGTAAAGCGGCCGGGGCTCGATGTCGAAGCTCCAGCCCTCGCAATCGAACTTGCTGATGGTGACGGGGGCCAGGATGCCGCGCCTGACGAAAACGAACTTGCCCCCTTTGGGCGAGAACAACGCGCCGAACCGGTCGGCCAGGTGGGTGAGGAAATCGGCGGTGCCACGCTCGTATCGGGCAATATACGGGATCTTGATTGAGGCAAGATCGTCATCGACCTTCGCATCATACTTGTGGCGCTTGGCAAGCTCCCCGACGATATCGCCGACCGTCTTGTCCTCGAAATGCTCACTGTACTGCTCCTTCATGTCGGACCGCATGTCTGCTGAGCGGCCCGATATGGTCAGGAATTCGCCACCGTCGCCGCCTTCTACCGACGTCTTTTCGTAGGTGAACCGGCCCATCTTCTGGGAGGTCGCGCTACCGAAACCGTCCTTGAAACCGAAGCTGACAAAGATCTCCGCGCCCTTGTTCGGGATCGGGACGCCGTTATCGGCATCGTCGAAGCGGAATGAGCAGTTGTCGGCCTCCTGGCCGGGCGCATCGTGGATCGTCGCGGAGACCAGGCGATCATAGAACAGGCCGCTGACCGGCTTGCCGTTAACGGTGACGTCGATGAAGGGATAAAGGCTCATTCTTCCCAAAGCCTCCGGACAGGCTCGCCACGGGACTCGACAACGAATTCCGGAAGGCGGACGACGGTCCCGAGGGGCAGGAAGAAATCCAGCCGCGCCAGATGCAGGTTTGCGGTCATGGTGGCCTCGACATAGCCGCGCAGCTTGCCCGCAACGCGCCGGTCGCGCAGCACGCCGTAGGCATAGTCGAAGCAGACCAGGCCGAGCGTCTTGTCTTCCTGGTCAACCGTGACGGTGGCTGCCGGCAGGATGATCGCCATCAGAACCACCTTTCGGCAACGGCCGCGATATCGCCGAGCGGCGCGATCTCGGTATCGAAGGCGATCTTGCGGCTCTTGCCGTCCGGGCCGAACTTCGTATGCCCGCCCGAGACGCGCAGAATGACGAACTGCCCCCAGATCGTTGCCTCGTTGTCGAGTTCGGTCGACCAGGTGACGAGGGTGACAGGCCGCCGCGCCCTGGCTGTGGCCTTGAGCTTGTCATATTCGGCGCGACCGCCGATTTCCTCGGGATAGAGCAGGCCGCTGAGATGGATCGGGTCTTCGCCGAAGCCGGTATGCTGGCGCGCGGGGCGGCCGCCAAACCGGGCGATCGCCGGCCACTTCACCTCGATCTCCTCGTCGAAGGCCTGAAGGTCGAGCTTGCCGATCTCGAACTTGCATTTCCCGAGGGAAAGGAGCGGCATTATTCAGTCCCTCCATGAAGCGCCCCGGTCTTGGCATTGTTGATCGCCGTGCCGACGCTGCCGCCGCCGCGGTTCGCGCCCGCAACGGCGGAGCCAATCTTGCCGGCCGCGGCACTGACCGCGCTCGCAACGCCGAGCAGCTCGCGGCCGACACGGGAGAGGGCGGCCGCCGCATCCTCGCCGCCTCGGGCCACGGCCGCTCCGCCCTGTTCGCCGCCGCGCACGAGATCCAGCGCCGACGAATGCAGGTCCTTGACGTTGCTCCAGAGGTTCGAAAGTGCGCTGCCCTGGCCGCCAGCGCCAGCCTCGGGCCTGCCGCCGCCCGAGATATCGTTGACCGTCTTCGTGACGATGGCCTTCGCGCCGGGCTCTTCATCCGTGCCGTTCCAGGAGGCGCGCCACCCGTCGACCTTGTCCTTGACGGCCGCCGCGGCGTCTCGGTGCTTCTCAGCCAGCCAGGTCAGCCAGGCGGGCGGCTCGGGCCAGTTGATCTGAAGGTCGAAGGTCAGAAGATCGCCGATCGCGCCGATCATGGATTTGAAGCCGTCGATGATGCTCTGCGCCAGGCGCGCCCCGGCCGCATACATCTCGGCCTGCTCACCTTCCGAAAGCTGCTCCTGGCTGAACCAACTGCCGAGCCAGCTCCAGAATTCGGAGAGGGTTTGCCGGGCGCCCTCGATGAGCCCGGAAAAATCGAATGCGGATGCCATCGACGCCTTGAAGCGCTCGACCGTTCCCGGGTCGATACCGAAGATGGCGGCGTTGAACTTGATGAACTTGTCGGCAAAGCCGGCAAGGCGATCCCCGACGCCGCTGAAGGCATTGGCGAACACCGAGGCGAAGCCGGACGAGAAAGACGATATGCGGTCCCAGAACTTCCAGACCGCAAAGCCGGCCGCGGCCAAGACGCCGATCACCGCCCATGCCGGCGCCGTGATCGTGGCGAGCGCCGTGCCGACCGCGGTCAAAGCGCCGGCCAAAGCACCGAAGACGCCGCCCCCGGAGATCATCGCCAGCATCCGGAAGCCGGCGACGGCATTCCTGAGGCCAGGCACATGCCGCACCAGCTCGCCGAACGCGCCGCCGAGGAAGGACAGGGGCATGCGCAACGCCGTGGCGGCGCCACGCATCAGGCGCCAGCCGGTCGCGATGTTGCGTCCGTCCTTGTCGAACTTCAGGAACATCGCCGCGAGATTGATGAGCGGCAGGCGAAGGGCGGCGACGCCGAACGCCAGAAGGCGGCTGGCGATGTTGAAGGCAAGAAGGCCGGCCACGCCCTGGGCAAGGCTGGTGGCAAGTTCCGGGTTTGCGTCCGTCCAGGCCGAAACCTGATCGAGCACGCCGCCGATGGCTTCCATGACCTGGAAGACGACGGGCAGCAGCTTCTCGCCGATCTGGATCGTCACGCGATCGAGCTTGTTGCGCAGCAGCTCCCAGCGCTTCTCTGCGCCTTCGGCCTGCTTGCCGGCCTCTTCCGTCGCCGAGCCAGCATAGTTGGCCTGTTCGGCGACCAGCTCCAGCGCCTGGCGAAGCAGCTCCGGATTGCCGAGGAATTTCGCGAAGTCGTCGGCAAAGTCCTGACCGACCAACTTGACCAGCGCTTCCATACCCTTCGGCGAGGTCGACATGGTCTCGAACAGCTTCTGAAGCGCGGCCGGGCCATCGGCGGCAAGGTCTTTCTGGAACTGCTTGCGCGTCATTCCGATCATTTTGAACGCCTTGTCGACGTCCTTGCCGCCCGCGATCACGCGGTTGGAGAGAGCGGACAGGCCGCGTGCCGCCGTCTCCGGGGCGATGCCGGCCGCGATCATGGCCGCACCCACGGCCGACATTTGCACGGCCGTGAGGTTCAGCGTCTTGGCGGCGCCCGCGGCACGGTTCGCGAAATCCGTGATCTCGCTCGCCTTGGCCGCCATCTTGTTGGAGAGGTGGTTCGTGGCATCGCCGAGATCGACGATGCCCTGCTGGTTGAGCCGGTAGACGTTGCGGAGCTTGGCGAAGCGCTCGCCGATCTCGGCGCCGGCCATGTCGAAGGCGACGGCGGCCTTGGCGACGTAGAGCGAAAACGCCTCAAGCTCGGCCTCAGGCACGCCGCCTTGGGCGGCCTCGGACATCAGCTCGATAAGGCTGCCGGCGGCGATCGGGACTTGCGTTGATGTGTCGAGCGCAAACTTGCGCAGCTGCTGAAGGCGCGAGTGGGTGACGTCGAGAACCTTGTCCAGGCCGCGCATCGACTGGTCGAACGATGCCGCCTTCATCACCGGAGCGGCAAGCGAAACCGCCATGCCGAATGCGCCGAGAAGCCGCGAGCGGGCATTCGTCAGCGCCCGCTCGGCGTTCTGGGTCGCTGTCTCGATGTTCTGGACGGAGAAGCCTTCGCGGATGGCCTGGCCGAAGCCCTGCTTCATGCCGGAAACGACGCCCGAAATGCCCTGAAGGCCCGCCTTGATCTTCTGCGCCGGGCCGGACGCCTGGTCGATCAGGCGTATGAGGAGCGAGACGTCCATGTCACTTGTCCGCCTTGGTGCTCATGATGCGCACCATATGCGCATGCAGGAAACAGGCCTCGATCCAGTCGAAGTCGTCTACGGCGCGGGGGTCGTACCGGCCGCCGATTGCGAGATCGCCTGCAACATCCCAGACGCTGCGGACTGGAGTTTGGGAAAAAAACCGCCGAACGCCATCAGAAGCGCCGGCAGGTCGACCAGATCGACGTCGTCGATGACGGCCTGGTCCTCGTCGCACAGATCGGCGATGAGGGCGGTCAGGCCGTCCAGGCGGTCTTCGTTGAAGAGCGTGCGCAGCACATTGCCGACGAGCTCGCGCCCTTCGACCTTCGCCGCCCGCGCCGTGTCGTCGGAAAGCAGGATGTCGAGCACTTCGGCGCCGATCAGGGCGGCGAGGCGCTTGACGTGACGGGTCTTCGGCCGGCGAAGGGTGAGCGAGGAGCGTTCGGCGGTCTTGCCGTCCGCAGCCGGGACGGTGACGGGCACGGTGAGCGGGACGGAGACGGTGGTCTTGAGGGCGGTGTCCAAGGCGAACTCCTACGACAGGATGCGGCGGCGGGCGGGCAGATACGGCTGGAAGTTCCAGATGTCCCAGCCGCCGAGCTTGAAATTCCAGCGGTGCATGACGCGGCCGTCCCAGAACTCGGTGTAGTTCCAGAAGCTCTTGATCTCGTGGTCGTAGCCAACGATCTTGCCCGCCGTCATGGCCTCGCCCTCGACCTTGGAAAGGCGGGCGCGGCAGTCGAACATGTGCTCATGCTCCTTGCCGTCCTCGTCCGAGATCACCAGTTTCTTGCCGGTGAAGGAGCGACGGAAGCCGGGCGGGCCGCCGAACAGGCCGATGATTTCCGGGTTGTGTGTGGCGAGCTTGAACGGGAGCGTGAACGCCTTCACGCCCAACCCCATGATCTCGATCTCCATGTCGCTGCCGCCCGGGTGATGGCTCTCGCCGATTTCTTCGAGAACAGGAAGCTTCATTTCCTTGATGTCGAGACCGAGGTTGCGGTCGTCGTCGACGACGAGCGTGAAGCCGCGAAGGATGCGAAGGTCACCCATGTTGAAAGTCCTTACTGGAGAAATTCGGCGACGGTGCCACCGAACTCGACGCTGATGCGCCGCTGGAGATCGGCCGCGAAGTTGTCGATGTATGCCTCGTTGCGGCGGGAGCCGAAGATCAGGTCTTCGAGCGGCGGGGCTTCCTCGGCGTCGAACTCGATCCGCACCTTGCCGTTACGCAGCGACGAGTTGACGTTTGTAGCCCGCTCCCAATAGGCCCGACCCCCATAGATGGCGCCGATCGCAGTCAGGCTGTCGAGCAGGTCCTGGAGCGACCGCATGACGGCCACGACATGCTGCGGCGTCATGTTGTCGTCGATGGCCCAGGGCCGGAACCCCTTTATGATGGCCTTCTCGATCGTGGCGCGGGTGCGAACGACGTTGACGAACTTCCAGATCGTATCTTCCGATGCCGTCCGGTTTCCCCACAGGATGCGGCCGTTCGGCGAGAACTGGCCGTTCGCCCCCTGCACCACGCGCGAGGGAATGAAGGTGGCGATGCCGGCCTCGTTGAGGAGGTTGGCCTCGTGGTCGATCTCGCCGTCGTAGTAGGTCACCGGCCGAGCCGTGCCGAGAATGCCTAGGACCTCCTGGTTGGAGGGCGACCAGTATGGGCCACCCTTTTGCTTGTCGCGCTTGACGAACATCGAGGCGGCGAAGGGCGAGGCCGGGCGCGCGACGATGGAGGCGCCTTCCGCCACACGGACGAAGGGGTCGACGAGATAGGTGTAGCGTGAGGAGAAGTCCGCGCGATAGGCAAGGCTGGTCTCGCTATCCGGCCCGCCGGTGTCAAAAACCGAGATGGCCTTGAGCTTGTTGCCAACCGATTCGAGCGCCGCGGCATAGGGGTTCTTCGCGTTGGAGACGCGACCGGCGGCAGGAGAGCCGCCGACGAGCAGGTCGGGCGAGCGGCCGACATGCCCTTCGGCGTAGGAGAGCGCGTGCGCGCCGGTCATCGCGGCGGCCGTACCGATCAGGCTGGCGAGTTCCTCTTCCGCCTTCTCGACGGGATCGGTCTTGACGCTGTGCGCCACGCGGGATGCAACGATCGCGACCTCGATGCCCTGCGCGCGGGCAGCGTTGACGAGGGCGAGCGCCTGGTTGCCGACACCGGTTCCAAGGGCTGCGACCTTGTCGGCCTCGTGCGAGAAGAAGAGCACCGGCTCGCTGTCCGGGGGGAACACGCTGTTGTCCGCCGTCGAATCAATGAAGTTGGTGGCAAGCGTGGTGGTATCGGCGAGTTCCAGCGGCCGGCTTGTGGAGCCGGCATCGATCGTGCGGACGCCGTGATTGAATGTGGTTGCCATGAAGCGTGTCTCCGGATTTCGGAGACAAGAGACACGCTTGCGCGCGCGAGCGCGCCACTGACAGTGTCAGGGGCACGGCGGCTTAAAGCGGGTTTGAATGGTCTTTTGTCGCGCCTTTATGGGCGGTTGTCCAGTCCACTCAAGCGCCGGCCGCCCAGCGCCACAGCGCGTCGACCTGCTCGCTCGGCAGCGCGAAGCCGACCGCCAGCGTATCGACGAGGGGATGATCCCGCTCATAGTCCTGGGTGTCCTCCCAGTCGATCAGCGCAAACTCCCGCGCGGTCGGGTCGGCAATCTCGCTGATCTTGGCCGTGACGTCGGCCGCGAAAATGTCGATGGAGACAAGCGCGCTCCGCAGTTCCTTGCGCTTGAGTGTCGGAAACGGCGCCGGCGGCAACGCCGTCACCGACCATGCCGAGCCGTCCCATCCGAGCTGCTGCGTTGCCGGATCGTATGCGGGCGGAGCCGGTGCAACGACGTAGCCGGCGTCTGCAATCTCGGTCTCGGTGAAAGTCGAGGGGTCTGTACGGATGAAGCCGGTGGACAGTGTGATCTCCGGCGGTATGGAGGCCGGGTACGATCCATTGCGCGTGTACAGCATGATTGTGCTCCTCTTCAGGCCAACGGGGTCCACCAAGGCAGCACATCGAGGATGGCGAAGCCGTCGTCATAATTGTCATCAATTCCGGCGAGCAACCACTTGCCGTTGGGCGATAACGAGACCCCCTTGAAGATGCTCGAATAGCTGGATGGTGTTGGGATCGTTAGGGACCCTTCGTATTCCTTTGAGCCGAGGATGTCGTATGGCGTCGCGAGGGTGAACTGATCGAAACGCACGGCGGAAGAGATGACAGCGACCAAGAGGAAGGTCTTCCCGTCGTTTGCAAACTGGCCGGTCATGACGCCCCAACCGGCGTTCTTCCACCATGTGTTGAGGCTGATCAGCGTTTTCGATCCAATAGTCGTCACGTCCCACGGACTTCCGAAGGTGAAACGCTCGATGACGCCGCCATCGAAACCGTGCAGATATTTCCCGTCTTCCGATACTAGGAGGCTGGTGTAGGCATAGGACGAAGAGAGTGTACCGCTGACGAAGGGGCCATCAATATCTGCAAGGTCAAACGGGACATCCATGTTGATTTGGAAGAATTTGCTCGTTCCCTTGCCGTACGCATAGGCCTTGGTGCCGGCGACGTTCACGGCCATACCTCGCATGTTCATTTCGCCTGTAAACGCGACGGGAGACCCAAAAGAGAAGCCCGGGGCGGTAAATGGGGCCGCAAGATTTAACTGATAAATACGGCCCGGGTTGCTGGATCCGCCGTACATCGTTGTGGGCCACAACAGCTTCAGTCCGTCATGCGAAATTGCCGGGGAACTAAAGATCGTGCCGTTGTAAGTGGTGGAAGCATATCGTGAGATCGGGAACGTCGTGACCTTCGAAGCAGGGTTGGCAAAGGTGTAGGGATCGCCGAATTTCCCGACCTTTCCCTTCCTTGCGGTCAAGATGGAGCCGACCGGCCCGGTATGTCTGATCCTCGCCATCACGCCACCGCCGTTTCGTCCCAGTAGACGAAGGTCACGCAGATATCGTTGTCGGCCGAAGCGTAGCCTTTCGGATAGTCCCCGGCCTCCAGGCTGAAGGCTCCAATCACGGCCGGAATGGCATCGCGAACGGGGACCGGCGACTGGTGAAGCAGCGGGTATTCTGCATTGCCATTGTCGGCATCGACCCAGTTGACGGTCCCGTAGGCCGGATTGGCAGGGTCCGCGTGAGCGACATGGATCATGTCGAAGTGCCGGACGAACCCGTCAGGCACAGCCGCAAGGAGCGCGGTGGGCGTCGTGGTCAGCCACACGCCGATAGTCTTCGTGGTCTTGGTTACCATCGGTCTTTACCCCGCAAGTTGTCGCATTCGATTGAGCGCCCGCCGCTCTGCCTCGATGAAGGCCGCATCGAGGTAGGCGCGCGAGTAGACGTTCCCCGCATTCGCCTTTGTCGCGACGACGCCGGTCAGGTCTGCGACGGCTGCCACGAGGAGGTCGTGGTCGGCCTGGCTGGTCTTGCCGGCGATCGTTCCGACCAGCGCTGCAACCACGTCGTCATTATAGGCGAGCTTGGCGGCGATCTCGGCGAGCGTGTCGAGTGCCGCCGGCGCACCGGCAATAAGGGCGTCGATGGCATCGGATATCGCCGGCCCGATGTCCGCGCTGTTCGCCTTGCTGCCGAGCGTGAGGAGCAGCTCGGCAACGTCGGCATCGATGGCAGTGATCGCGGCCGCGATCCGAACCGCATCCGCCCGCTGCGGCTGGCTCGGATCGGGGACGGGATAATGCCTGTTGACGGTCTCCGCCATGATCACACCGCCAGCGGGAGGACGACGAGGCTGTCCACTTCCGGCCGATGAAGGGCCGATCCGGACAGCGTGACGTGCGCTCGGATCGCCTCCGCCGAGTATTCCTCGACCTCGTAGACGTATTTCGTCCAGCCGTCGCCATCGTCGGCGGTGGAGACCAGGACGAGTTCGGTCTCGGTAGCGCCGTCATCGGAGATGCCGATCTCAAGGGTAGATGCACCGGGAAGCCGCGCCCGCGCCTCGGCACGGACCTTGCGATCGTTGCCGCACGGGAATGCGCGCGACACATAATTGTCGATCGACGAAAGAGCGCCGAGGACAACCTGCGGATCCGGGAACAGATGCGGCGAAGCGTTGGGAACGCCGCGCAGCACCGCCTTGACGATCAGATCCTCGTTGAGCGTCTTGTCGAGCGAGACGACGGCGCCGGGGGCAACCTTGATCTGCTCGCCGTTCGGCCGTTCAAAGATCAGATCGACGCCGGTCGCGGCTGTCGGGATCTCGACGCCAGCCAGTGCGAGAATGTCCGTCACGTTCTCGGCGGCGATGGTGCCGAGGGTGACGGTGCGGCTCGCTTCCGTGAACTTCGCCTTGAGGGCAGCGAAATAGACGTCCAGCTCCTGGTAGATCGTCCATGCGCGGTTGTTGGACGAACCGCCGCAGACGCCGACCTGATAGGCCTGCTGGGTTACCCAGCGCTGCAGGTAGGGGTCGAACTTGCCGAGTTCGGCGACCGCGATCGCGTGATCCGGATCGTTGGTGAGCCAGACGATCGTCCGCTCGCCATCGGTTTCGCACCAGGGCAGCGTCGGGAACAGCGCAACCGTGTCGGCTTCCGTGGTCGCCGTCTGCATGTCGATGACCGCCTCGGCGATGACGGTGCGGGCCGGCTGGCCCTGTACCGCCTCGCGAAGCTGCACGACGACGGGTTCGTCACGATTGCCGATCGCGGAGAAGCGGAAGCGCCAGCCCCCCAGGTGGAAGCCTTCCGCCGGCGTGAAGCTCTGGAAGACCGGATCGACCTTCTGATAGACCGTGGTGACACGGCGCCGCTCTTCGATCGTGATCGTGCCGCGGCCGGTATAGTCGGCCGTGCCCATCGATCCGCCGGCACCCAGCGCGACCACCGTCTTGGTGCCGACCGGGATATTGGCGGGAACGTCGAAGATGCCGGAAAGCTCACCGGCAGGATTGGCGGCCGGCGCCGGCGCCGGCGTCACATCGACGCCGTCAAAGGTGAGAGACTGGAGCAGCTCGCCGCTGCCGAAACCTGATATCGCGAAGGCGACTTCCCGCTGACGGATGAACTGAGCTTCTGCCGAGGTCGATGCGAGCAGTTCCTCGCTCGTTTCCGTCGCCCGCCTGCGGCCGATCGACGTCAACGTCCGCGTGATCGCGCTCGCCCACTGGGTCTCGACGTCGACCCATTCATCGACCGAAGGCGTCAATCTGACAGCCGCCGGAACGGGGTCGAAGCTCTGGTAGGGGTTGATCTTCAGCGCGCGGGTGCGGAGCGGCTGAACGATCGCCTCTTCCAGAGCGTAGGAAAGCGACCAGCCATCGCCGCCCGCGTTGACATTGGCGAGCGTGGCCGCGATCGAGAGCGTCAGGCGGCCGTCGACGATCGAAGCCGATTGCTCGATGCCGGCGTCCCGCTGCGCGTCGTTCTCGAAATTGTCGGCGAAGATGCCGTTGATCGCAGCCGGGTTCCGGGCGCTCGCTTCAGTCTGAAGGCGGATCCGCGCAAGTTCCTGCCGGTTCTCGATGATCGCGCCGCGCATCAGCTCCATGTCCGCGATCGGGACGGCCTGGACGCCCGTCTGGCGCACGCGGGGATAGTCCGAAGTCCAGCGCTGCTCGATCTGCGCAAGTTCGAGGAGGTAGGCCGGAATGCGCGGCCGCTGCGGATTGTAGGGCGAGGCAACGCCCTTGATGCGATGAACGGCATTCGCCTTGTCGATCGCGATGACGTCGAAGCGCGGCATCTTCCAGCTATAGTCGATATCGACTTCGGAGCCGGTGACGGCGCCGGTCACCGTGACCGTCGTTTCGGTCGATGCTGTCGGCGCGATCGATTTTTTGTAGCGATAGGTCACCTGGTAGGTCGAGCCCGGCGCAGGCTCCGCCCCACCCGGCGACCAATCCACCTCATCGCCGAGGCGATTGTACGAGGCCGGCGACGTGTACGTCGTGCCACCCTGCACCACGCTCATGATCTGCTGGATCTGGCTGTCCGGCAACGCGTCGCGACCGCCCGTCGATTGGCCGCGCGTGACGGTCACGGTCTTTTCGGTAAGGACGGAGACGTCATGGATCACCGCCACCGGTGTGCGATTCAGCGTGATCACGAATGTCCCCGTACCGCCGTCGTCGAAGAGATGCGGTTCGGCGTTGATGCGCTCGAAATCCGGGTCTTCGACATAGGTCAGGCGCACGGATGCCGGCCGGTCGATCTTGCGGCCCTCGACGTTCACCACGCCCTCGGCCAGCGAGTAAATCTGGGCACCGGCCGCGGTCTCCAGATAGGAGAGCTTGCAGCCGCGGGCGATATAGTGACCGTTGCTCTCGCGGTCGTAGCGCTCGACCAACTGGACGAATGCGCCCGCCTCGGTCGGCGGCGAGGTGTCGACCACGACACCGTCCCGAACGGTATAAACCGGGAAGAAGGAATAGCCGACGCTCGGCGTGTCGACGAGGGCTTCGGTCGAGGCGCCCCAGCGCGGCTTTTCCTCGAGCTGCGCCTGGCGCGGCATGCCATGGCTTTCGAAGGCGAGATCCTCGAAGTTCTGGAATTTGAGGGTGGGGTCCTCCAGGCTGGTGATGACGCGCGTCTCGAGGACGACGCCGACCAGCACGTCACCGGCTTTCGGGATGTCGAAACCGGTCGCGGCGAGGTCGCGCATCTGGCCGTGCACATAGACCTGACCGGCCTCCAGCGTGGCATGCGCCACCGCCTCGCCGATCTCGACGAGGATTTGCGCGCCGCGGACGACTTCACCATCCCTGAAGATCGCATCCGCCAGGCCGGAACGGGCGTGCCTCTCCATCGAAAGGCTCTCATTCCAATCCTGCGCGTAAAAATACTTGTCTTCCGAGGCGAGCAACCGCGTGCGGTTCCTGGTCGGATCGAAGGTGTCACGGTAGTGGCGGGGCATCGACGGCATGGCTGGCCTCAGAGTTCGAGGATGATGGACATGTCGAGACCGACGGTCCCGTCATGAGGAACAGGGGTGCGCTGTTTGGCGATGACCATCACGCCCGGCGCAGTGACGTCGTCGACGTCGAAATAGACCTGGCCGGGCGGCAATTCCGGATCGACGGTGCAGCGCGAGAAGAGCGCATACTCGCGGATGGGCTCGCCGACGCCGTCGCTGGCATTGAGGTGCGCCTGCATCAGGAGCATGCGGGCGGGCTCGGCCATCAGGGCGTATTTGGCGCCCTCGACGATGACATAGTTGGCCTCGGGGTCCTCCGCCTCGTCGAAGGGCACGATGAAGTGGATGGCCGTCACCGGCACGCGGCCGACCTCGGCAACCAGTGTCTGGCGCGTGAGGTCCGGCTGCGGCACGGTCGGCACATAGGTCACCTGCAGCGTGGCCTCGGCTGGAATGGACCCGGCATCGTTCCGGCTGATCACACCCGTCGCAGTATCGACCAGATAGTCGACGCCGACCTGATAGAGCGTGGCGGCATTCGCCGAGCGCACCACGACGCCGCTCACCGGTGCATGGTCGGGGTTGATGGCGGTCTCACCATCCGCATCGAGATCGAGCAGCACCTGCTGCTGGCTCCCCCACCAGCTTTCGCCAGCACCGATGGCGATCAGGAAGTTGTTCGGCACGGCCGCCAGCGCCTTGTAGGCTGCGGCGAGATCGGCCCGGCCGGCTGTCTTGAGCACGCTCATTTAGGTCTCCACGGTTTCGTCGGTTGCAAGCACGCGCGGGCTCTGGCCCCAGGGCTCATCGCCCCACGGCAGGCCCGACCAGGGCGCATTGAGAAGGTTGGCGACGGCGGCGATCATCGGCACGCCGTCAGGGACATCGGAGGCTGTTACCGAGCCGCCGCGCGAGACCGCCGCCCGATCGGTCAGGGCGTCATGCGCACAGACCGCTGGCGCGGCCTCCGCCAGGCCATCGAGGCGGATGGGCTCCGGCACGGCCAGGAGCTGCTCGATCGTCGCGAGCCGCCACAGCGAGCCGATGCGCGTGCGCCCCAAAACGGCATGCTGCCCGAGCACCTTGCGCATGCCGACAAAGACAGCCTGGCGGCGACCAAGGATGGACCTGCCGCCGACGATGCCGGCGAGCGGCCGAATGCTTTCGCTGGTGCGGTGGTTCGCGGAACCTGTTGCGACCGTGCTTTCCGAAAGCTGCAAACCGAAGATCGGACCACGGGTCGCTCGGCGTGTGATCCGGGAGCGGCCGAAGACGATATCGCCCCGCCGAAGCACATAGGTCAGCACGGTCAGGGTTTCGGCCGAGTGGGCGCTCGACGAGGAGGGCCAGTGCATCGTGCCGTGCACCTTGAAGGAGAGGCGCGGCCAATCCGGGCGGACATCGATGCCGCTGTGGCGCCCGAAGATCGAGCGCGCCATCAACGAGCGGCCGCCGCGAACCGGGCGCACGTCATAGCCGGAAACGAGGCGAAAGAACTTGCTGTCTTCCGATTTAGCGAACCCTTCGACGGGTATGAGCCGCTCCAGCTCCGAGCGCCAGGGCACCCGATCAAGATGGATTTGATAATGGTCGTAAAGCTGGGTGCCGGCGGCGCCGTATTCGAAGTCGATCGTCCAGCCGATCCATCCGAGCGCCTCGATGGAAGCCTCGGCCGTGCCGCGCGTGCGCAACCAGGCGGGACCTTTCGCCCAAAGGACGGCCCAGTCGACGTAGGGCATGAGAGGCTCAAGGCCTTCATTGCGCAGGAGCCACGGCAACCAACCGGGAAGAATGGTGGTGCGGCCGAGCTGCGGGATGACGTCGATGTCCTGGGCGTAACGCCCATGGGTATCGTTCGCGTCCGCAACCGCGCGGCCAAAATAGCCGGTCGCTCCCGGGGTAAGGCGGCTGGTCATCGGTTCCTCCCGGCGAGGATCAGCTCCATCGAGCGGATGGCGTAGGCACGGGATGGGCCGGCGGGCAGGTCCGTGGCCGGCGACGTAATGGCGATATCGTAGACGTCGGGCGCGTCGATGAGGCGCTTCAGATAGTGGTGGGTCAGGTCGCGATCGAGCGCCTGGTCCTTTTCGTTCTGGGCGAGCGCTGCCGCCTTGAGGATATCAAGGCGGTTTTCCGATGCCTCCGGATGCAGCCAGACATAAGCGACGACATCGATCTCGGCGATGATCGCACTCTTGACGATCGGCGTGGCGGTCCTCGGCCGGACGTTCCTGCGCATCAGGCGCTCAGTCACGGCCTCGATCATCGCCTCGTCGGGGATGCCGCCGTTGTCTTTCGACAGGACGTAGATCTCCAATTCGCCCAGGCCCTTGTAGTCGAGCCCGATTGAACGGACCCGGCTGTCGGCCGCGCGGGCATGGGTCAACCACCAATCGTCCGGGCCGGCGGCCGACGAACCGGCCCGCGCCTCGCGGATGCGCGCAGCATAGTCCTCATCGCCCTCCTCGGGGTGCCTGGTCACGCCTTCCGGGTGCCCCGGCACGCGGGTATCGAGGCCATGCAGATCGAGATCCGCACCGTAGGCGAAGTCGACCAGGACCGCAGCACGGGCGACGGCATTCGCCCGGCCCACGAAGTAAAGGTCGCCATCGGCGGCCGCGCCGAGCGCGATCGCCTCCATCGAATTCGCAAGCGTGGCCGTGGTGAACTCAGGGAGGCCGGCGTTGGGATTGCGAGCCCGATATCCGTTCCATTGCGCAATGAAGGCGGCAAAGCGCTGGTCGCGCAGGGCCTCGTAGTCAAGTTCGGCGGTGATCGTCGGGGCGGGATAGGCAAAGGTCATGCTGCCATCGCCTCCGGCCAATAGACGTCGTGCGGCTCATAGATCGAGTAATCGCCGAGGTGGCCGCGCGGGAAGAAAATCCCGGAGAGTAGGAAGACCGTGCGCCCGGTGCGGCCGACGACATGGACGCCGATCGTCTGCAGGCGGAAGCCCGGCTCTCCGCCGTCAGGATCGGCAAGGGCTTCGGCGATCGCCACGAACACGTCGAAGATCGTGTCCGCATCGGTGTTGCCGTCCTGAAGTTCAGGGACTTCGCAGCCGTGGTGATAGCGCATCTCGACGGTGCGGATGCGCTTGCGCAGGCACACGCGGATGGACTGCTGGCAATGGGGCCAACCCACCAGCATCCGTCCCGTCACTTCGTCGAAGCCTGCGCGCATGGCGGATTACTCCGTCACCACGGGCGGGTTCTCGGCGAGCGTTTCGGTTCCGCCCTCGGCCTCTCCGCCACGCGGGTCGCCTGCAGGCGGGGCATCCTTGCCCTTCGGCTTCTTGCCGGACGTCGCGCCCGGCCGCTTCAGCTCGCCGGCCGCCAGCGCGAAATGCGCCTCATCCTCCGTGAGCGAGATCTTGCCGCCCTTGCCGGGCGAGCGGCGGCCGGCAACGAAATTGCCGGCCTTTTCAGTGACTTCGAACTCGGTTTTAACGGTCATCAAAAGCTCCTTTCTAGAGCGCGTAAACCTTCGTGGCGCCGCCGACGGCCGTGTCGCCGTCGCTGTCCGCGTCGCCGATGCGATGGACTGCCTTGCCGCCTTCGCCGCCGAGGTGGATTTCACCTTCCAGGATGATCTTCGAGCCGCGCAGGCGCACCGGCCCGTCATTGGCGAAGATCATTTCTTCCTGCGGCTTGTCGGTCGGGTTCTTGGCGGCGTCTGTGTAGCCGTCGCGCACGGCCAGCGACTGCGAGCCGATCTCACCGTTTGGCGATATCAACCGCATGGGGTCGCCAACCTTCACGGGCAGGTGCGACCCGCTCTGGCCGGCCGCTTCCTGCGCCTTCACCCATGGCGACAGGAAGGGCTTGCCGGTGCGGCTGTCCTCGGGGAGGATTTCGAGCTGCACCAGGTTGCCTTTGACCTCCTTCACCGTGCCGGAAAGGAACATGGACGCCATGCGGCGATCGAGATCATCGGCGACCTTGTAGAGGGTGCGGAACTCGCGGGCGATGATCAGCTGGTCGCGGCGATTCATGGCTCGTCTCCCGGCGCCGGCAACTCGATCTCGTCGCCGTTGACGTAGAGTTCGGTCAGCGCCACGCCCGCCTCATCGAAGATGTTTTCGCCGAGGCGGCGGATGGCCTGTGTCCACTCGACGGCGATGATCGCCACGCCGCGATCCTTGATGGAGGCGGATACGACCGGCTGAATGCTCGGCTTCTCCGGTGCGCCAATGTGGTTCAGCGTCCAGCGCTGGGCCGAATGCAACAGGGTCGCAATGGCCTCGGCGAGCGTCCATCCCTGTTCGTCGCGCGCCTTGCCGTCCGTGACGATGAAGGCGGCGCACTGGAGGGAGGCATCGGACTGGCCTGAGGCGTTGTCGGTCAGCTTGCCGTTCAGCACGGCAACGCGGACGGCCGGGCAGCGCAATGAGGTCCGCTCCAGTTCGTCCAGGTTGAAACGCCCGAACTGCGGCTCGATGGTTTGCAACTGCGGAAGGATGATCTTGATGTCCGCCATGACGGCGGCGCGGAAGGCGTTGATGCGACCCGTCATTGCACGAGCCTCGAAAGCCAGTCTTCCGCCGCCTCGACGATTTCGACGCGGTTATCGGCGGAGAGGCCGAGATACGGCCGGGCCGGCAGCGTCACGCTCTTGACGATCGCGAATTCTACCCAGCCGCCTGCGACCCACCAGAACTTCAAGGCCTGCATGTATCGAGGCACGATGGTGCCGCCGAGCTGGTGGATGCGCGAATAGACGAGACCGGAGCCGACCAGGACGCCGTTGGGGAAAGCCTGGTAGTCAATCGAATCGTAAAGCGCGCCGCTGTCGTGCAGGACGCCGCTGCCGGCAAGGTTGTCCTTCCAGGCCGTGCCGTCCGGTGATGTCTTCTCGCTGGCGATACGCCGGCGGGTCTGGCCTTGGACCAGGCGGCCAATGCCCTCCATCAGCTCGCCGAACGGCGCATCGGCAATGCCCTCGATCTTGAGGAGCGCGTCCTCAAGGCCGACATCGACGATCTCGACACCTATGGCGCTCATGGCAGGGTCCTGCGCGAGAAGTGGCGCTCGTTGGCCGTGAAATACGCGCCGCCGGCGGAGGCCTCGGGTTCGGAACTCACGCGCGGCTCCTCGGCGCCGAGGCCGGCCTTGCCGTCCGCGATGCGCTCCAGCAGCTCGACGGCCTGCTTGTAGCGATCGTCGATCGTCACGGTCAGGGCCGTATGGCGCACCGCCACATGGTAGATCGCAATGTTGACGCAGGGCGTGACCAGGCCAGCCGGTGCGGCGGGCAGCGGCAGGGTGTAGCGGGCCGACAAATGGATGTCGATTTCGGCGCTCGCCTTGGAGAGCGCCACCTCGTAGGCGTCGGCATACTCGACGTCCGCCGGCAAGAGGTCGCCAAGGAAGGCGGCGCCCCAGTCCTGCTCCATCTGTTCAAGCGTGGCATAGATCACGGCTACACCTCGTCGCCATCGAGCTTGACGCGTTCGGGTTGGAAGATCGCGCGGTTGATGGCCATGAAGCCCTGCTCGATATGGGTTCGCCCAGTGGCGAGCCAGCGCCGGTCGACGTCCGGCAGTTCCGCAAGCGCATCAAGGAGGCGAAGGATGCCTTCCTCGACCTTCTTGTTTTCGTTGACGGCGGCAATCTTCGCTTCGCTCTGCGAGCGATAGCCGGCGACGGGCAGGCCAGTGTGTTCAGTCATCGAAAGCGCCTTTTCAAATCCGGTGCGGGAGGCGGGCTGAGCCCCTACGTTCGTAACGTCCCCTATCCGGCGTGAGCCGGGTCGATGGGTGCTGACGGCCTCGCGAGCCGGACCAGGCCTCCCTCTCGAGGTATTCCTCAGATCGCGCCGAGATCGTCGAGTTCGTCGAAAGTCTCGTCATCGATGTCGGCCGGCAGGTACTCGCCCGGGCCATAGGTTTTGCCGCGATAGCGGATTTCCTGCTTCGCAAGCGGCCCCTTGCGCTCGGCGGCGGCCTTGGCGTCCGCTTCTGCCTTCGCCTTGGCGTCAGCTTCCGCCTTTGCGGCCGCCGACTTCTCGGCTGCCTCGGCCTTGGCCTTCTCCTCGGCCTCCTTTGCCGCAAGGTCGGCGGCGGCCTTGGCGTCCGCTTCTGCCTTCGCCTTGGCGTCAGCTTCCGCCTTTGCAGCCTCTGCCTTCTCCGCTGCCTCGGCCTTGGCCTTCTCCTCGGCTTCCTTCGCCGCAAGGTCGGCCGCAGCCTTGGTGTCCGCCTCTGCCTTCGCCTTGGCGGCAGCGTCCTGGTCGTTGCTCTCGACGGGTTTCTTCATGTTCGCTCTCCGGGTCTTGCGAAAACGGCGCCGATCGCCGTTTGCGGAAGACCCGCGCGCCATGCGGCGCACGGGTGCGGGCCTTGGGCAACCCGCAGGGAAGGTCAGGAAACGGCGGTCTGGATGAGGTAGCCGACGCTTTTGGCCACCACGAGTTCGCGGACGCGCTCGCCGACACGCACTCGGCGGCCGCCTTGAAGGCCGATATCCTTGTCCTCGATGGAGCCGGCGATGCGGCTGCCGAGTTCAGCCGTCATCCCCCAGGTGATAACCGAGCCATCTGCCTGCTTCTTCGACGGATCGAGATAGAGGAGCTGGATCGACTTGCCCCAGACACGGGCGAGATTCACCGCCTGGCCCTTGCGGGCGAGGTTCACCTGGGCAACGCCGACCAGGAAGTTCTCGACCGGGATCTCGAACAGTTCGGCGAACTGTGCCTTGGTGATGGCGCCGTCTTCCGTCAGCCCGCCCTTCACGGCCTTGATGAAACGCGGATGGCGCTTGAGCTTCGACCAGACGGGCTGGCCCATGACGATGTGGTTCGGCCGGTAGATCAGCGTCTTGTCCATGCCCTCGTCGATGACGCCGTAGGGATCGCTGTCGTCGTAGTCGTCGAAGCGGTCAGTACCGGTGAGTGCGATCTTGCGGGCGGCATCGTAGTTGTCGGCGTTCTGCACGACGGCTGCGGCGCGAACCTCGCGGCCGAGCTGGAGGAGATTGGTCAGGCCTTCCACCGCCTGGTTCTCGGGATCGAAGTTGGAACGCTTCTCGGCGCGGGCACGGCGGGCGGCCTCGATGTCCGACTGCGGAAGCGCGTCGTCGAGACCATAGTCCTTGACGGACGAGGTCGCTTCCGTGCCGGTGAACTCCACCTGGTTGACCTGGCCCTTGCGGCCGACTTCCAGTTCGGGAACGGTGAAGCCCTCGGAAAGCGGGAACTCGGTCCACTTGAAGTTTTCGTCGAGAACCTCGACGCCCGGCAAGGCGCGGGTGCCGATCAGCGTATGCGCCGGGTTGCGATAGCCGATGGAGATCGCGGTCAGCGTGGGATTGACGGGAAACGGCCGATTGACGGTCGACATGGGCAAGGTCCTCGTGGGTTACGCGGCCGGCGTGGCGAGAACGCCCGGCGCGACGATGTAGGGGATGACATCGCCATCGGCGGCGTCGGAGCGCGCGAAGCCGATGATGGAGACGACGGAGCCGGCAACGGGAACGGCTTTCACCGCCTTGCCGAGATTGTTGGCGGTGAGCGGGTCGCCCCAGGAGATGTTGCCGCCGGCGCGAACCTCGCTCCAGCCGACCTCGGTCACGTCGACCATGCCGCCGGCGGGCGCGCCCATGGAGCCGGCAGCGCCGATCAGCGGATCGGTTCCCGCGCTTGCGACCTCGGCGACGCCGCCCGCGCCGAACTTCATGATGAGGAAGCCGGCGATGGCGGCGGCGCCGACGCGGAAGCTCTTGGTGAGAATGGGCGTCATGCGCGTGCAGCCTTCACATGTTCGACGGCTTCGGAGATGGAGACCGTGACGCCGATGGCGGCCTGATCATCCTGGTACTTCCGGGCCTTCGCGGCGAGTGCCGTGGGGTTGAGGGTGTCGTCGGCTGTGGTCGTGACGGCCTCGCCGTTGTTGAGGACGGTCGGCTCGCAGATGACGGGGAGCGTGGCGGCGAGTGCCTTGAAGCGCTCAAGGCCACCGTCGACCGCACACATGGCGCGATAGGTATCGCGCGAGCCGGGCGTGATCTTGCCGGCCGCCTGGGCGGCGTCGAGCGCGCCGTCAATCTCGCGGTCGGTGTCCTTCTTCTGAAGGGCGGCAAGCGCCGTCTGGGTGTCGGTGAGCTGCTGCTTCACAGCGGCAACCTCGGCAGCGGCCGGCGAAGCCTTCACGGAGGCGAGCGCGGTTTCGGTGTCCGCCTGCAGCTTGGTGATCGCCGCGTCGATCGCGGCGGCATCGCCGGCGTCATCGATCTTCAGCTTGGCGCAGAGCGCCTTGCGCTGGCCGTCGCGCTCGTCGAGCGCCGCCAGCACCGCCTTTTCGTCGGCATCGTCCTTGAGGCCGAGCTTGGCGGCAATTGCCTTCAGGCTCATGTCTTCCGTCTCCTTGGTTTCGGGTTGCTTGCGGCTCAGCGCCGTCATGACGAGGGCAGGCCGGTTTACGAGACCGGCGCCGTTGAGTTTGAGGATCAGCCCGTCGCGGGTGTGGACGAAGTCGGGCGACAGGAAGCGGTATTCCTTGTCGAGAACCTTGCGGGCCGCGGCCTTGGTCCATTCGACCTTGCCCCAGACCGCGCCGTCCCGCTCCTCGACGGCCGTTATCCAGGCGGCGGCGATCGCCTCCTTGCCTTCGGCAGCAAGCAGCGCCTGGCCGTGCTCGTAGTCGATGGCGAGCGGCACCTGTTCACGGGCAAAGGCCGCGACGACGCGCTGCGGCTCCAGCGTCCAGGCGCGACCATCGCGCGCCGTGAGGGCCGGACCTTTCGGAAAAAGCTCGACCCATTCCGGCGGGGTGTTGCCCTCGCTGGCCAGATCGGTAAAAAATGCTGTTGCGGTCGCCGTGCTCATGGGCGAACATTGGATTGTCGCGGCAGGCACCGCGACACTGACACTGTCAGTGCCAAGCCCGATCGGGCCACCGCTTCCCTAAATCTGAAACTGCTATGCCGCGTCGGGAAAGAGCGTCGATTTTAAAGATGATTTAAAGGCCGTGGGGCGCGTTTGTGTCCCAAGACGAACCTTCTTGCCCTCGACCCGCCGACGCGCATCTGTGGCGATCCTGCGCGATGTCGCCGGCCCCGCTTGAAAATCGAACGAAAGTGCCGCATCTTGACGGCAGGCGCGAGCAAGGTCGACCGGGACGGCGAGCAGTCGGATCCGTGAGGGAGTGCCGCCCCTCCGCGCCATCATTCCACAACATGACCTTTCCTCTCCGCGCGCTCGATGACGCGCCTTGCTTCCTTCTCGCTCTTGCGCAGGAAGCTGGTCAGCCACCACTCGCCGCCGTCCGCGGCCGATTTGACGACGACACGCCACCAGGCACCGCCCGAAGCGCCGTAAAGGCGGGCTGAGCGCGCGCCGGGTTCGCGGACGATAGCGGCAGGAGCCGTCAGCACGGCGATCGCGGCGCGGAAATCATCGACCGTAAGTCCGCGCTCCGCATGATCGTTCAACACATGCCCGACGCTATCGGACGAGAGGCGCACGACCGAGCTGGTCGCGCCCGTATCCTCGGCAAGCCGCGCCGGCACCTGTGCCACCGGCAAGGACGCCTTCGGCATATGCCCGCCCACCATCGCTTTCAGGATGGGCGAACGCACGATGTCCTCGATGGCGACCCTCTGGCGAACGGGCGGCATCGCCTCGATCTTGTCGTGCAGGAACTGCGAGACGTTCCGGCCGCGCACTTTGCCGGGATTGATATCCCAGCCCGGGTCGACACCGACCGGGACCATGTGCGTTTCACCGGTGCGCTTGTTCAGCCATGGCCGCTCTTCGAGAATGATCGGCCCCGAATCCTCGGTCCAACCGAGCCGGATCGCCTCGCGCCGCGATATCTGCCGTACGCGGCACTTGCAGAGCCAACCGTTCGGCGGATAGAGCCGATTCCAAATGGGATCGTCGACGGGCGCGACGATGCCGACCCAGCCCTTATGCTCCAGGCGCTTTCGCTCAGCGGTGGACAGTTCATAGACCAGGAAGGGCAGGAAAGCCTTGTTGCGCTCCGTGCGCTCCCATTCACCTGCGGCATGGGCGGTCGCGGTGTTCGCCCAATAGATGGTTCTCAGCCGGCGCGTCGATCCGAGCTGGACGAGCTTTTCCTCGCCGGTCAGCGGGTCGATTTCGAGCTTCTTGCCCCACCAACCCTTGTCGCGCAGCGTTTCGATGATACCGCGCTGAAACTCCTCAAACGACGTGCGGTTTGTGATGGCCGACCCGACCGCCGCCTGAAGATCGTCGAGAATGTCATAGCCAATTGACTTGGCGACCGTGAAGGCAAAGGCGTGCTCTTCCGGCGCGACGTCCCGCCAGTCGAAGGACGGCCGGCGCTCCTTGGCCTCGAAGTATTTGACGGTTTCCTGCGGGGCCGTCTTGAAGAGATCAAAGGCGTCCATCGCCGATATCCCCGAGCCCGCGCGCCTTCATCATCAGCTTGGCAAGCCGATCGGCGAGCGGCCCCGCGTCCATCTTGGCGATCAGATCGTCAAGGCCCGCCTCGATCTGCGCGTAGCTGGTCGACGTTTCGACCAACTTTCGAAGCGGGTTTAAAAGCGGTGCGAGGTCCTCTTCCCAATCAGCGAGCGCGTCATCGACCAGGGCGTCCAACTCACCCCGCTCGTCGGCAGCCGTCGCATGAAATTCGCCACAATGCGGGCAGGACGTCCGCAGCCTGGCCGCCGCCTTCTGAGGCGGAGGTGGCGTGGGCTCGACCGGTTTCGGCGGCTTGGCGCCGGTTTCGATGACGGGCGGGGTCGGTGCGCGCGCGGTGAGAAGTTCGTCGTCTTCGTCCGGCTCTTCAAACCCGATGCGCTCCCGCGTCTGCTGCATGCTGACCTTCAAGCCGAGCGGCACCAGCTTCTCGATCGCGGCGACAAGGGTGGTGATGTCCTCGTTTTCGGTGATCGGAATGACGAGCGTCGGGTACTTGTCACGCGGGCCATAGTTGAGATCGACGAAGGGGCGGATAAGATCGCGGTTCGCAGTGATGGCCGTCTGCCGGGCATCGGCGCGAGCGATATCGTGCCGAACGTTTTCGTGGATGGCCGCTTGTGACAGGGACGAACCGTCGTCCGTCGTCATGGTCTGGCCGAGAACGCCCTTCGAAATCTGTCGATCGAGATATTCCGCCTTGTCAGAAAAGACGGCATTGCCCGACGCGCCCGCGACCTCGATGAACTCGATCTCCATTTCCTTCGGGATGATGGCGGCGGCATCGGAGGAGATATCGCGCACCGCCTGCAGAAGGACCCGGCGATCGTCGAGGCTGGCGCCGCGGCCGAACTTGCCGACGCGCAGGGGCATCCCGTAGACCTCGATGAAGGCCATCCAGTCCTTCAGCGTGTAGGACTTGAACAGGAAGGCCCATGCCGCCAGGCGAGCGAGGCCGGCCCGGATCGGCAGGCCCGACATGATCTTGGGGCGATGAATCGAGAACTGGTAGGGCGGCAGGTCGAGACCGTTGATGTCGCCCATGTGCTTCAGCCGCAGCGTCCGGCCGTCGCGCTGGTCGATCACGAAATGCCGCTGGTCGCGCCATTCGTAGCGCGCCGGCCGCCACTCCTTGCCAGAGCGATCCCAGATCGTCTCGACAACGGAATAGCCCTTGCCGAGCGCATCGAGGAGATCCGCCAAATAGTCGTCGGCAAAGTACGGACCTTCGACAAGTTCGCGCACCGCTTCGGCGATCTTCTCGTCTTCCGCGTCCTTCGACGCCGCAACGACAATGGGCTTGATGCCGGTGATGGCCCGTTTGCGCGTGCCGAGCACGGCGGCGTAGTGCAGATCGCGCTCCTCCATTTCGGTCGCGAGCGCGAAGTATTGGTCGGGATAGCCCCGGGCCGCCGATCGCAGGATCTCGGCAAGCCCGATCGGCGTCAGGCCGGACACGATCGTCGGCGTCCAGACGGAGTGGACGCCGCCAAGCGTCGGCGCCGCAAACTCTTTCTGCAGCTGCTGTGTGGAAACGGGATTGCCCCACTGGTCGATGATCTGCGGCGTGCGCGCCATCAGAAGAGCCCTCCGGAAATCCGCGGGATCAGGCCGCCGCTCGCGGGCTGCTCGAACATCGGAACGTTGTCGTTGAACTGATCGGCCTGGGAGGCCGGCACGTAGTCGAAGGATTCGAGATCCGCGCGACTGGCGAAATAGGCGAGTGCGCCGGCAATGGCCGTGTCGCCGTGCCGGTCGAAGCCGTCAGCACCCTTCGTCCTGTGATCGTCCGGCACCTTGATGTAGCCGTTGACGTAGGCGAGCGCCTGGTGGTCGGCCAGGATATCGGCATCCTTCGGCAGGATGACCGTCTGATCCGAGAACGCCATGACGTAGGCGGTCATTTCCAGCTTGTACCAGGCTTCGGAAAGCTGAACCTCGACGACTGTCGCGCCGTAGCGTTGGGAGGCCTTCTCAGCGAGATAGGCGCCGTTGCCGCGCGCATCGAGGGCGCCGCCGGAAAGGCGCGGCAGGCGGTCGACGACATAGAAGAGGATTTCCCGCTGCTGGTCGAACGGCACGTTGTGCAGCTCGACGACAAAGCAGGTCCGCCGCACCAGGTCCTGGCCGATCTCCATCGGGACGATGGCGGTGGCATCGCCCTTGCGGCCGAAGTCCTCACCAAAGACATGCTGACGGCGGTGGTCGAGCTTGTCGAGAAGCGGCTTGAGGTTCTCCTCGCACCACTTTTTCGTTTCGGCCGTGCGGCTTTCCTCCGGCCAGTTCTTGAAATCGTCGGAGCAAGCCCACCGCACGATCGGAATGCCGTCCTGCATCTGCCGCTCGATCAGGACGCGAGTGAGCGCCGCGCCCTCCTGCTCGGCAGGGATGGCGTCCAGCTCCTGGCGCATGGCGGCGACCCGCACGCCATAGGCGCCGCGGATCTTCGCCTCCCATTTCTGTTCGGCCTTCGGCGACCATTTCTTGCCGCGCATGGTGCAGACGCGCTTGTAGAGGCCGTTGCGGATGGCATCGGCGAAGGTCACTTCGTGGATCGAGAACGGGATCTTCCCGGCCCGTGCTTCCTTGATCAGTTCGTTGAACGGGTTGAGCACACCGTTATGCGAAGAGATGACGCGGATCTTGCCGCCCCAGATCAGCAGGGCGTTGACGGCATCGAGGACGCCGCGGACATTGCGATGGAACGCCGCCTCGTCGATGACGACTATACCCTGAAGACCACGGATGTTTTCCGGCCGGGACGAAAGCGCCTCGACACGAAAGCCCGACGCGAACACGCAACGAAAGGCGGGAATGTCGCGGATCGTGCCATCCTTCAGCTGATCCTTGAACATGAACTCGCCGATCTCGACCAGCTCCTTCGCAACGGTCTTGGCGAACTTGGCGACATAGCCGATGAATTCCCGGCCCTTGTCCTTGGTGTCGCCGATATAAAAGACGTTGTCGCCGCCTGCAGACGGGGCGGCCGCAGCGATCAGCGTGTCGTCGAGCGCTTCGGCGAAGGTGATGCCGGTGCGCCGGCCCTTGGGGCAAATCTTCAAGTCGCTTTTGTCCGCCACCCACTCGGCCTGGTGCTTCATGAGCACGCCGTCGGCAAACGGGTCGAGATCCTCGGGGAAGTCCGAGCCGCGCAGAAAGTCGTCGGAAAGGTCTTTCGTCGCACGCGGCAGGACCGGCTCGGCGGCAATGGCGCGCTTCATTCTTCGTCTCCATCCGCTTCTTCAGCCGGCTTGTCGTCACGCGGCCGCACGCCGAGGAAGTCCTTGCGTAGCTGCGCCACGCGTTCGGCGGAGAGGCCGAGTTCCTTCGAGACCTGCTCGATGGCGGTTTCGGCCTTCTGCGCAAATTCCACGTTGAGCTTCTGCCGGCGCTGGGTGGAAATGTTCTCGGCCATCGAGAGGCGGTAGAGTGCCGCCGCCGCCTGGTGGGCTTCCTTCGGCACAAAGCCATCGTCGGCCGCGTTCTCCATCATCTCGAAGATGATGGTCTTCAGGAGCCGGGTGGACGCCTGGGTCAGCTTGTCGGCGTCTTCACCGTCGGTGCGGGCAACAACAGCGTCGGCGATCATCTGGCTACGCTGAAGCCGCTGGGTGACCTTCGCCAGGCGCAAGGCGTGCCGATTGAAAGACGAGAAGTGCGGAATGTCGAAGGCAAGGCCAAGCTCGCCCTGGAGCGCGATCAGCTTCATCCGGAACTCTGCGTAGATTTCCGTCTGGCTTTTCGGGGTGTTGGCAAGTTCCTGCGCCGCCCAGGCGACGATAGCCTCGCACTCTTCGGGCAGCTGGTCGATGGCGGAAGGGCGGGGTCTCATGTGCGGCGCCATGGCGGACTACTCCGCGTCGCCGGGAGCCTGCACGCCAGCCAGGACGGTGCGGCGCTCGACATGGTCACGGCCGCGGCGGGTGATTTCCGCTGAGGTCTCCGTGCCCTCGGTGCGCGTTCGCACGGCGCCGGCCTCGCTCTCCAGAAACAGGAGCTGGTTGCGGATATAGTCCCGGGACTTGCGATAGGAGAACCGCTCGAGGCTCTTCTGAATCAGGAATGTGTTGGTGCTGCCGCCCGTTTTCGGGTCGGCCAGGTCTTTCAGGATGATGAGGCGGATATTCTCATCCACCCACTGTGCGTAGTCTTCAGCCGCCATGTCCTGCCCCTCAGGATTTGCTCATAAGAAAGTCTTCCACGCGCCTGGTGGCGCGCTCCGTGGCCTCGGAGGATTTCACCATCGTCGCGATCTGCCCCTCCATCTTCGTCAGCGCGAGCTGGAGGTTGTGGACCGTCTCCTTGTCCGGCAGGTGCCGCATCTCGTCTTCGAGCTTCTGAATCCGGCTCGAATGCAGGCCGAGCGTCTCGATCGCCTTCTTGGCGTCGGACTTGAAATAAAGAACCAGAGGCGTGCCGACGGAGATCAGCAGCGCGATCAGGCCGAGCCAGTCCTTGAGGGGGGAGACGTCCATCAGGGATTTCCTTCGCTTGCATCGACGGCCGCGACCGCAGCCGCCCGTCTCGTTTCACAGGTAGTCAGGGCCGCCCGGTCGGCGCCCCAGTTGGTCGCAACCTCCCGCGAGGAGAGATCGCGGTCGGGAAGTGCACGGGGATTCGCGCAGGGCTGACGGGCAACCTCGGGCAGCACGACTGGGCGCTGTTCGACACGCACGAGCGGCGCGGGCTCAGTGGGGGAGCAGGCGGACGCGATCACGGCCGAGGCCGCAAGCATCGCCGAAAGGCAAGGCCGCATTCGCAATCTCCATGTTGGTGAGCTGCTCTTCGACGACGCGCACGCGCGCGTTCGCATCCGTCTCAATGGCCAGCGCCGCCTTCGCCTGGTCGGCGATCCGGCGATTTGCGTCCGCATTGGCGCGCTCTATCTGCGCCGACCAGTGTGCGTCCCGACCTTCGGCGGCCGCCTTTGCCGCCCGCTCGATCATGTCGTCGAACTTGACCAGGATCAGCCAGAGGACTAGCAGGCCGAAAAAGAGCAGCGCTAACCCGGCGAGGACGGGAAGCGCTGCTTGACGAAACATCCCAGCAATCACGGTTCACCTCCCGGCTGATCGCGCGGCAAGTTGGAGGCGCGAAAGTCCATGGAGCCGGAGATGCGATGGATGCCGAGCATGGCCGCAATGAGCGCGACCATCGAAGGCACGGCGATCGTCCCGAAGGCGACGGCCTCGGACCGGCCCATGACGGCCCCGATCGCGCAGATCAGGATGACGGACCAGGCCAGCACCGACGAATAGAGCAGGTGCCGCTTCGACGTCGAGTAGGAGGGCTTCACCAGAGACATGGGTCAGCGCTCGTTCGAGGATGCTGGCGTGCCGGCGGCGGTCAGATAGACGCGACCCGGGCGCTCGGGCTCGCCGGTTTTCGGCCAGCGGGTATCGGAAAGGCGTCCCTTCTCGATGCGGGAGACCCGCACGCTGTTCGACTGGTTGCCGCCGAGGATATGAAAGTGGGTCGCGTCCTCGCCGACATAAAGACCGACATGCCCACCGCCGTCCCGAGTGAAGGTCATGATGGCGCCGAGGGCGGGCGCGGCGAGCTGGCGGCCGAACTTGTTGTACTGGAGCGCGCCGAGCGGGTTGGCCGGCAGGGGCTCGCGCGGCAGCGTCAGGCCAAGCACATGCGCCATGAACAGGCCGCACCAGGCGATATCGTCATCGGCGAAGAAGCTTGCGACCCAACCACCGAGACGTTTGGCCCAGGACATGATCGTCGGATTGCTGCCCTTGCCGACGACCTCCCGCACGCCGATGAGGCGGCGGGCTTCGCGCAGCCAGACGGGCTCGGCGGGCACCTCGGGCGCGCGTTCATAGACCGTGAGGCCGCTGGGCTTGGCATTCGGGGACTTCCTGAGGGCATCGACGGTGGCCTGGTCGGCCACGCCCGACACTGCGAGATGCTCGCTCGCCTGGAACCGCTCCAGTGCGCGATACAGTTCGCGCCCCGCGGCGCCGTCCATCGCGCCGCCATAGGCACCGTGCACGCGAAGGCGGGATATCAGCCAGCTTTCAAAACTTTGGGAGGTCATATCGCCGCTTTCGAAGCCCGTTAATCGTGGCTCGAAAGTGGTTTTTCTAGCGGCTCAGGGACATGCTGACAGTGTCAGCATCAGAAGAGTTCCCCCTGGCCTTTCAGCTTCTTCCGGATACGGAACGCAGTGCGCCAATGCATCTTTGCCTTGGCGGCGGCCTGGTAGGCCGAGGAACCTTTTTCGAGCGCCTCGACAAGCTGCCGGCGCTGCATCGCAGTCTTGGCGATCGGGATCAGCAATCGCACGCCCGTGTTGGCGACGCGATAGTGGTTGCAGATTTTCGTTGCCGCTTCAAGACCGACAAGATCGGTGAGCCAATGCCCATCCTGGGCATAGGCTGGAATATAGACGGTCTGCCCGCCCTTTGCGAAGGCGAGCGCCAGCGCTGCCTCGTGGCCGGCGACACGCTCAATTTCCGCAATGACGACGGGCAAATCTATCAAGGCGTCTACTCCATCGCCGACATGCCGCAGCCGCCGTCGCAAGCCATGCGCAGATGCTTCCGTGCACCGACCAGGACGATGTGAAGCTTGCCACCGCAGCGCGGGCATTCGAGGGTGCGGCGATCCTCACCGGCCGCCGCCATGTCCGCCTTCTGCATCAGGCCGACGAGGAGCGCCTCGAAAATGGCGGCGTGCGATCCCGGGATCTCGGTCATGCCCGACCTTTCGGCATCTTGCGGATGCGCTGTCCGAGCAGGTTCATGACGGTGATCCACTGCTCGTCGGTGAAGTCGCGGACGGTCTCGTCCAGGTCGAGAAGGTCCGTGACAACCTTCCAGAAATCCCGGCTGCCGTTCGGGCTGAGCTTCGCCCATTGCGCGCGGGCAATCTTGTAGCCGTGTCGCGTTTCCCAAACCGGGCAAGGCTTGCGATCAGCCCAGTCAACGCCATGGCGGGCAAGCATGGCTTTCATCGCCTCGATGACCGACTGGCCGTCACTGTGCGCATGGATGAACCGCACGTCGTCGATGCCCTTGACCTGGTGGCCGAGCGCGAAGCTCTCGATGGCGCTGTCACGCCGATCGGCGATGGCGCCGAGATTGTAGAGCGCGATCCACAGCGCCCGCATCTTCGGCACGTATTTGCCGGTAAAGGGCGACTTCCGGGTCCGGCCGTCGACGCGCGGCGGCTTGCGCGAGGCGTAGCCCTCGTTTTCGAAGGTTTGCAGCACCTTCCAAAGCTCGGCGTCGGTCATGTCCTTGGTCGAGGGCTTGCCGACAAGAACCATGCATTTTGCGCGGCGGGTGTCGTCATCGAGGCCTGCCTGTTTGGCGGCGGCGTGAATGCGTCCGACGAGGCTCATGGCTCGGCTCCTTCTCTGTCGGGTTTCGTGGGAAAATACTGCGGCACGAAAATGCGGGCGTAGACGAACTGGACGGTGCAGCCGTGCTCCTCAAATGCCCGCCAGCGATTGGGATCGTCCGGCGTGGCGATCGTCGCGATCGCCTCCTCGGGCGTCCGGCGGTAGGTGTGCTCGATGATCGAGCCGCCCGGGGTCATGATCGCGTAGCCCTGGGTGAATGAAGGCGGGATGGGGCGCTGGGTCAAAGCAAACGCCCTCCACGCAAACGGCGGTGAGGGCCGCGCGCGAGGATCTCGCGCACAGACCCGACGAACGCGTCGATCGCGACAATTGCCGCGCGATCGTCAAGGGCCGTCTGAAGGGTGGGCAGCAGGTAGGCGTGGCCACTGCGTTCGAGGCTGCCATGCTGGCGCAGGACGCGATGCAGGCGATTGCCATGGCCTGTCACGACGCCCATGGCGCCCTTCGGCACTCGCCGCGATACGCTGATCTTCCCAGATCTCCAGCACACGATGTAGCCCATCACCGGCCCCGTCTGTTCTTGAAACCACGCGCAGCGGAGAGCGTCCGGCCGAGCGCTTCACCGAAGACGCCAGCGTCCACCTCGGAAACCTGCTCACCCTTGACGACGGCCGTCGTGCCGATCGCCCTGAGGCGCGCGGATACCTCGTCCCAGTTGCGGGCGTGGCAAGTGAAGTCCATCTGACGACCTTCGAACTGGTACGAGCAGGTGAAGGGTTTCAGTTCATCGGCCATGATCGCCTCCGACCGGGGCGGCTCCGCCCGCCTTTAGGGCGTCCGGCTCATTGGTTTCGCCGAGATGTTCCAGCCGGAGATAGCCGACAAAATGCCAGTCGCCGTCGAGCCGAAGCCGGAACGCGAAACCGTACCGCAGCGCCAAGGCGTAGCACTTCCGGCGCGTGATCCACGGACCGCCGCCTCGGTATCGTCCGGTGACAAAGCGGATGTCGTCCGTGACGGAGTACGCCGCGCCTTCCTTGGCCCAATAGAAGGTAAGGTGGTTTCGCAGGATGATCATTCGCCGCCCCCGCTCGAAACGCTGGTGCAGTGGCTGGCGAACGATGCTTGCCGAACCCAGACGCAGAAGCCCGCTTGTTCCATTTGCTGATTGACCCACGCCTGATCGGCGGCGGCCTTGGCGGAAGCGTCGTCATAGCCCCAGCGATACGAGGTGACAGAGGCCGTGATGCCGAGCACCAGGCATGCCAAGATGAGTTCGAGTTCACGCCTCATGATCGCCCCCCCTTGCTGGGTTGGCGTAGCCATGCAGAAACATCGACTGCGAGCAGTCCACGGCCTTCAGGAGGCCGATGAGCATGCCGTCGATGTTTCCGCGGCTGAGGGCGGCGTATTGCGTCATAATCTGCGCGGCACTGGTCATCGGCCCAATCTGAGTGATGCCAGCCTCGCCGGGCTCCCATTCGACGCGGGCGACAAGGCTCATGCCCAGTTCGGCGGCTCGCTTCGCCACATCGGCGAGCATGGGCGCGATGATGTCGTCGTACTCTCGCTCAGTCGCCATGGTCGCCTCCGGTGCCAGCCGGTCCTGTGGAGGCCCTGTCGATGGTCATGACGATGTCGGATGCACATCCGCAAATGATGGCGGCGAGGAAAATGACCGCGACATAGATTTGAGGCGCATCGAGCGGCACGCCGACAAATGCGGTGATTGTGAAAATCACCGATGAACGGAACAGTCTTTTCGCTTCGGGCGACTTCATTCCGACACTCCCTTCGCAGGCTGGGAGAGAGCGCCCTCGATCTCGTCGGGAGCGAGGAAATCCAACTCCAACGGATGGCAAAGGCCGGGCTGGTCGCACCCGTCGAAGCGCACATGCACATAGTGCTTGTGCGTGTCCGCCTCTTTCAGGATCGTGCCGAACTCGCCGGTGACCGTGTGCTCCACGCGGCCGCCGACAACCGGGCGGACGCCGTAGTGCCTGAAGATGTAGTCATATTGGCCGATCATCGGGGAAGCCCTCACGCGTCGGCGATATTGAGCGAGATGCGGATCCAGTCGGCGTCGTGGCTCTCGCGGAAGCTGAAATGCAGGTACTCTTTCGAGCCGATCACCCGCACAGCGCCCTCGATCGCCTCCATGGCCTTGAGCCAGCGGCTGTCGGTGCTCTCGACCTTGAAGAGCTCGAACACGGCGTCCTTGCTGATTTGGCCGGCCTTGTCGACCTTGAACGCCCTGGTGACGAGGCTGCGAACCTCGGCGCGGCCGTCCTCGGTCCACTCATTGAGGCACTCGTCGATCAGGCCCTTGGCGACCTGCAATTGCGGGCCGAACTCGATGAGCTTGTTCACCCGCGTCTCGACGGTCATCAACCCGTCGATCGTGCGGTACTTCTGGTTGCCGGCGCCGGCGCGGCCTTTCTTGACGAGGCCGTATTTTGCCTCGAGCTGCCGGTCGAACTCGGCGATATCGGCGCGCGTGTGCTTTTTGAATCGCGCAAGTTCGGCGGAGAGTGGCTTGGCAAACCCGATGATCTTGCGAACCATCTGGTCTTCGATAAAATCCTCAGCCTTGACCAGCTCCAGCGGCGTCAATCCGCCCTCGGCATTGGTCACATAGTCACGGCCGTTCACGACGGTGATGCCGGCAGCTGCCTTTTCTTCGAGAATGGTGACGTCCATCGTAAAGTCCTTTCAAAGGTCGGTTAAGCCGGGATCGGCCGCAGTCTGGTCGTGCCCGTCGTGCTCGGCGTAGAGCCGGTGGCACTCGGCGGCGTAGTGGGTGACCCCAAAGCAAAGCGCGCGGATCTCCTCCATCGAGGGCAACACGTCGCGGAATGCGGAGGAGAGGATGCGTTCCGCCACATCGAGCGGATCGATATCGTTGAAGCACTGGCGAAGGCGCTCTGCGCTGTGACCGGCGTCGGCCAGGAGCGTGACCGCATCGACGAGCGCCTGGTAATTGGTCGCAATCTGCGCGTCCGTTTCCAGCGCCGCCGTGATCTTGCCGACCCCATGCATGACGGTGGCGTGATCGCGCCCGCCCATGTGTCGCCCGATCGCGGAATAGGATTGCGTGGTCAGGCGGCTGGCCAGCGTCCAGGCCATGTGGCGCGGCAGCACCGTCCCCGCATCGCGGCGACGCGAATAGAGCTGCAGCACCGGGACGGAATAGGCCGCCGCGACGGCTTCGGTGATGAGACGACAAGTAATCATGGCTTGCCCCCGAAATCCGGCCGGATGACATTGTCGCCCGGCCTGCTTTCCACCGCCGCCTTGAGCTCGCTGGATACGACCTTGCGAAGCTCGCGGGCGTCATCCAAGCGGCGCAGCGCGCCGAGTTCCCGTTCCTGAAGAATGGCGAGATGCCGAAGGGTGCGAATGATCTTCAGCAGCGAGCGGACCTCTTCGCCGCCGAGGACGACGGTTTCATCTTCCGCGATATCGCGGTGAGGAGCGAAGGTGTCAGAAAGCATCTGCAGGCCGCCGCTCAAGGAGAACGATTGAGCCGCCCGCATTAGAAGTCCTCGACGTCGCGGTTGCGCCACGCGGCTTCCAGGTGCTTCTTCTCCAGCTCCGACGCCGGCCGCCCCGCCGCAAAGCACGCGATCTTGATCGTGCGGTCGATCTGCCGAAGGGCGCCGCCCTTCATGCCGATACCGAAGAGGAAGCGGTTGCAAGAAGCATCGACGATGCCCCATTGCTCGATGAAGGCGCGCACGTCGCCCTCCCGGCCGTGGTCGCGCTTCAGGTTCTTGTCGATACGGCTGACGATCTGGTCACGGCTGGCTGCGTTCGGCCCGTCCTGGCTGATGCGGCGGCGGATGCCGGCATTGCCGACGAGGGCTACGCCGCAATCGTATTTGTCCGAAAAGTGCCGGAACTGGTTGACCGCGCGGCCGTCGGCGTGCTGCGCCTCATCGATGATGAGAAGCGAATTGCCGCTGCGCTTCAGGCGCTCGCCGATCGTCTCGACGATTTCGCCCTGGTTGAACACCCGCACGCCGAACTGACGGGCGAGCATGTTCATGGCGCCGGTCACGGTGGTCGCCTTCTCGTGCAGCGTGACCATGTGGACGTGCGGCTTTACACGGCGATACGCTTCGCAGGCGATGGTTTTACCCCGGCCGGCGTCGAGGGTGATCGTCACGAAACCCGAGATCGTCTGCGCGAGGAGCAGCGTCTTGTGGATCTCGGCGGAGGCGTGGGTCGCGAAGAAGTCCGGCGAGCGGGGAAGGGACGATGCGACATCGGCGGCATCTTCGACCGCATCTAGCCAGCGCGCGACGGTCGCATTCGCGTTTTCAAGGATGCCGTCGAGCGTGCCCGACATCCAGAGCGAGAACGAACTGTCGGCCATGCCGATGCGCTTGCTGGTCTCAGTCTTCGTCCAGCCGTTCTTAGCGGCGATATCGACGACGCGGCTGCGCAGATCCCGCCAGGCGCCCACCTCATCGGCGGGGTGCTTTGCCAGAAACTTCGATGAAGGCTCCAGCTCTGGCCAACGCGCATTCGCGCTTGTGCTCACATTCATGTTCATTACAATGGTTCCTTGTGGAGTGCCCTTAGGGGCTGTTGTGCGGCCGGGTTGTCCCCGGCCGCTTTTTTGTCAGGAACCGTACTCACTACTTCTCGGCTCTATGCTTCCGCCCGGCGACAGATGCCGGAGGGAATGGGATGATCGAGCTGTCGCCCGAAATCTTGGAAAGGGTGGCGGTGATGCCGGCCTCGAACTCTTCGTCCGACATGACGTCGTCGTCGGTCTCCACGGCGAGGTTGCCGGTGACGAGGCGCGTGACGGCCGGGCGGATTTTCTGCTTCGGCGCCGGCGTATCCTCGACGCTGTAAAGGTCAGCCAGCTCGTCGGCCGAGAACCTCCGCTCCATGTCCAGCAGGGTCTTTTTGCTCTTCAGCCAGGCCTTGCGGTTGCGGTTGTGGATGTTCGCGGCTTCGACGTCGCGGAACTTGCCCTTCTCGGTGCAGGGCGCCGAGCAGATGAGGTGGCCATCGGGCGCATAGACCTTGATGGGATCGTGCAGGGCGTCGGGATCGAAGCGAATCTTGACCTTCCGCCCGGCCCATTCGATGAGCGCGTCCGACCAATAGACGTTCTTCTGGTAGTGGATGGCGCCGCGATCCTTGCGGGCATGCAGCACCTTTTCGGCCAGCAGCCAGAAATCGCGCTGCGCCTGTGTTGCCTGGCGGATGATGGTCGAAGGATGGCGGAAGCTCGCCTCGAACGTCTCGTCGAAGCTGCGGCCCTTGGCGGTTTCCGATTTCCGGCCGGTGCGCGCATTGTGCTCGGCGATGCGTTCGGCAACGTGCTTCTGCAGAACGTCGAGCTGGACGGCGCGCTTGCGGTAGTTTTCGGGCTTCTCGTTGGTGTTGCGGCCGGTATAGCAACCGGACATCGCCGGATGCTTCGAGATCTCCTCGGCAAGATCCTTCCAGGCGCGCTCGATCGGCTTCGACTGGCCGGCATAGGGCCGCGTGAAATGCGGCTCGACGCCGAAATTCATAAGGATGCCGGACACTTCGTCTTCGTCGATGCCAAACCGATTCACCGACTTCGCTTTCTTCTTGAAGCGATTGCGATGCGTGGCACCACCGGAGATAGCGTTGCTGGCGAAGGCGCGACCGTTGTCCATGTAGAAGTGTTCGGGGATCCCGAAATCCTCGATCATGTCGCCGATGCAGGCGCGCACGACGTCCCAGGTCTCGGCGGAGGCAAGGCGCCATGACAGGATCTTGCCGGAGAAAATGTCCTGGATGCCGAGCAGGATCACGCGCACCGGCGACTTGGCGTTCCAGGGCGCCCAAACGAAAAGGTCGAGCTGGTGGCCGTCTGTGTTAACGATCTCCAGCGCGTGTAGGTGATCCTTGGTGCGGACCTGCGGCGGATAGAGCTGCTCCGCTTTCTTCTTGCCAAGCCGGGCATAGACCTGAACGGCCTTTTCTACCTCGGCGTCGAGGCGGCGGCGCAGCGCGCGCTCGGAGGGGATCGGCGACCATTTGTGGAGCTTGGCGGCCGCTTCCATGCGACGGTAGCAGGCGGAGAACCCGGAGCCTTCCGGGCGCAGATAATCCGACTTGAGCGCCGCCCAGGCGTCGGGATGGCATTCGGCACGGTACTCGTGGATGACGCCGTCTTCCGTATACTTTGGGGCGAGGGCCGGGAGCCAATCCTCCTGGTCTATACCCTTCAGCTTCGCGCGCCATTCGTAGTAGGTCGATGCGGACACGCCGTGGCGATCGAGGACGCGGGCGAGGGCAGCTTCGACCGGCTCCCGGTCACACGCCGCGATGCGGGCTGCGAGCGCCTTTTCCGCATCCATGATGACGTTCAAGCGGGCGTAGCAAATCGCGCGGTGCTCGTCGATCATGGCATCGAACGCAACCCAGTGCAGGCGCTTGCGTTTCTCCCGCGTCTCCGCGCGCGCGGCCTCCTCACCGGCGATGACGGCCAGCTTCAACTGCGCGGTGCGCGGCAGGAGCGAGACGTGGTATTCGAAGCCGCCGCCGCGCCGGTCGAGCTTGCGCACGCGTTCGCCGTCGTTTTTCCAGCCATTGCGGGCGGCAAAATCGTGGATCTTGCTAAGCGAGGCGGGCAGGCCGGGCAGCTTCAGCTCGGCGAGCATCGGGATTGTGAACCACTCACCGCTCATTTGCGCCCCCGCCGGATGGTTACTGGGGTGGCTTGAAGCACCTTTAACTCGGCCGTAAGCGCGCGGCGCTCTTGCTGGATGCGGGCAATCTCCGCCAGCCGGGCCTCGTCACCTTCAAGAAGCAGCAGTCCGTCATCGGAAACGATCGTGTCCCACAGCCAGGTCGCGCCGGTGGCGCGAACGAAGGCCTTAAAGCGGACGAGGCTGATGTCGTGCGCTGCCGCACTCTCGGCCGTGTAGGCGTCGAGCGTGGCCTTGGAAACGCCCGCGACGGCGAGGTAATCGGCCATGCGTGCAGCGATCGTCGGCCGATCATACGGGCATTCCCGGATCGCGCGCGCCATGTCGCGCTTCAGGCGTGCGCGGAACCGGTCGATATCGATCCGATCGGCGGCCGCGCGAACCGGGAAGAGCTGCTCCTTGAAGAAATCGAGCTGGGACGGATCGCGCTTGGTCATGCCGCGACGGCCTCCCGCCTGGCTTCATCCATCATGTCGCCGAGGGCTGTGCCGGAAATGTCGAGCGGATCGATTCCAGCATGGACGAGGAACTCGTATCGGGTCTGCTCGTCGGCCTCGTCCCAGGCGGCGGTCAGCTTCTTCAGCAACGTGGCCTGGATATCGACCGGCGGCGCTGCCGGCTTGCCGATCGCCATGACCTTCCGTACATCCGGCTCAATCTTCAGGCCTGCGGCAATGCCCGCCTGTTTGGCCTCGGGGAAGCTGGCGAGCTTCAGGAGGAGCTTTTGGTCATTTTCGGCGTCGGTACCGCGCAGCGCCTGCCGTAGCGTGGGGTGCAGCTTCTGGCCGATAGCTGTCACATATTTATATGTGCGTGAGCCAAAACCGAGGCGCTCTTGAAGGCGCTCTGAAAGCTCTTTGCCAGGCGGTGTAAAAGGGCAATCATTGCCCTTTTTCGATGAATAGCGCCCTTTTTCGATCTTACCGTGCTTCTCCTCCCACATCTCGCGGAACTTCAGCACGAAGACGGCCCGGTCCAGCTTGGTCAGCGTGTTGCTGTAGATGTTTTCCGAAACCTCCATCAGCTGCGCGTCGATCGGGCCGGCCTCCACCACAAGGGCCTCGATCTCTTCCCATTTGTTGATTTCCGCGCCGCGATGACGGTGCCCCCCGGCAACCAGCGTCCAGGGCGTCTTGCCTCCGTTGGCGGCGGGAGTCGCGCGCACCGTGATCGGCTTCAACAGCCCGACCTCGGCCATGTTCGCAGCGAGCGCTTGCGCGAAATCCTCGTCGATGGGGCGAAGACGCTCGCCGACGAAGATGGAGGAAACGAGAAGTGACTTAAAGGATGCCATCAGGCGACCTCTTCATAGGGCTGCTCATCATCGGTCATGCGCAGGAACAGAAGCACCCGCGCGCGTTCGGCCATCGTCTGGTAGTGCAGGGCAAAGCGGTCATGCGCGACACGGGCGTCCACAGTGCGAAGCGCCCGGTTGATCGCCTCGCGGGAGCGATCCTCCATCTCGACCACCCGCCGCTTCGGCCAGCCGAATTCGCGGATGACCAGGTGCATGGCGATCTGCCGCGCCAGGGCGGCATCGAACCACTCATGCGGCGGGTCGACGATGTCGCGGATTGCTAGGTGCGGGAAACCCTCCCGCACCGCGCAAAGGCAGGCATGCACCGTGGCGTCATAGACCTGCTTCTGGTCGTACTGGTTCAGCATGCGACCTTGCTTTCCATCTCGTCGGCCAGGGCGCGCAGCTGGCCGGCAACGATCGCCTCCGCCTTCCGGCGCATTTCCGCCTGCAGGCGCAGCATCGTTTCGGTGACCATGCGATCGCGGATCGCGTGGAGCTGCGAGACCACCGCATCGGTGGGCGCGCCGTCCTCGGGCGATATCGCCGTTGGAAAGTTTTGCGGGGTCAGGTGAACGAAGGAATGGCCGTCCTCGACCTTCAGATCATGGAGGGGTGGTTCGACCGTGACATCGACGATCTTGCCGGTCGCCGCGTCCTGGTCCGCGACGATCTCCGGACGGAAGACGGTCCCGCTGTCCGGATCAGCGACGAAAACGTTAGCTTTCACCCGGCGACGGCGCGGCTCGGGCTTTTCCTCCGCCGGTTTCTGTTCGGGGGCAGTATCGGCAACTGCCGCCTCGGCGACCTGCCGTGCCGGGCGCTCAATCTCGCCGCGGCGAACGCCCTTGGCATAGGCGACGAAACCGCGCCACGAGGGCTCCATGTGGCCAAGGGCAAGAATGGCGTCGAAAAAGACCTCAAAGGCCTTTTCATCCGCGTCGTCGGTGTCGTCACCCGCCGCCTGGATGGCATCCCATGCCGCCATCAATGCCGGCTGTGCCGCGTCGGGCAGGTTGTCGAAATACCCCGGCGTCGGAGCAAGCGCCGAAACCGGCGTTTCCACCGGGGCCGGAAGCTCCGGGCGCCCGGCCATGCCGATCTTCACGGCGGCCAGCCACTGGACAACATACTTGCGAGCCGGGGGGGCGACGCCGGCCTTGTTGAGGCTGGAAACGAGATTGGAATAGGACTTCGGAAGGCTGTACCCGGGCTCCTGCGCCTCGTCATAGAGCCGCTGCACCGCCGGAATGGCCTTGATGTGAAGGTCGGAGAAGAAGGGGATGACGTCATTCATTGTACGTTTTCCTTCGGGCTGGATTTGACGATCGCCTCCGCCAGCTCGCGCTGCATGTGCATTGCGAACACGTCGAGCAGCTTGGCGTTCTGGTCGCCGTCGTGGGTGGAAAGCAGGCTCATGGCCATTTCGCCGGGTGAATAGGGGAGGTTCATCGCCTCACTCCAACCTTCCGCCTCGGCGCTCAGCCACTCCTTGATGGCCTCGGCGACGATCTGGTTTTCCATTTCGACGCTATCGGGGCTGTAGCCCGCGTCGATCATCGCCTGCTGAAGCCGCACGGCCATGGCCACGATCCTGTATGCGGCCCGTGTCTTCGCAGCGGCCAAGGGGATGCCGGCCGGCAACTCGCACGTCGCTTCCGCCAGCTCGGCCTGCACATCGCGAACCCATGAGACCCACTCGTCGAAGGACGGGCCGGTAATGTCGATCGCCCGAAGCTCCGTGCAGAACAGGTTGTGGCTGAACTCATTGGCTTGCGAGCCGAGATCCTGCCGGCGGATGCGGTCGAGGGCGCGCCGCACCACCGGGATGGCGCGGGGCGGGATACGCTCGAAGAAGGGAATTACTGCAGCATTTGCCAGTGCGATCATTGAAGGCCTCCTGAGACCTGGTTGAGCAGGCAGATCAACGAGGCGGCGAGGCCGAGGAACGCGGTACTGAAAATCAACACGGTCTGAGCCGCCCCGCAGATCGGCGAGCGGGCGGGGATGAAAAGCGGGTTGGGCATGTCGATTTCGCGCTGTCGTTTCGACATTGGCGAAGCTCCGCAAATGCGGGAAGGTGAAGACGCGAAACAGAAGCGGAAGGGACTGGAGATGGACAGGGACACAATGACGCCGGAGGAGATCCTCGAGGCGAGATTGGCCAGCATCGAGCGGCGTATTGAGCAGCTCGAAATCTGGACCGGCGCCGATGAGGATGGCGATCCGGAAAAGACCAAAGTGTCCGTGGTTGAATCTGTGCTGGCGCAGGAGAAGATCGTTCGCCACATGCTGCGGCTTCTCGATTTCAACGGCACGGAGTTCTCGATCGCGCAGTTCCGGAACACGCTCCGGATGGTGGATGACGCGAAGGCCGACCCGCTCTCAAAAGATTGGGACCCGGAATTTACAGAAGGGCTGAAAGGCGTCATCGCGCGTCTCATTCCTGATCCCGTCCCTCGTGAGCGGCCTCGGCAAAACCAGCTCGAAGCAGTTCGGCCATTTCTTCCGTGGCGGCCTCGCGAGGCACACCTCGACGGACTTTGAGAAGGGATTTTCGCTCCAGCGCGGCGACATAGGTCCGGCCAACCAACGCGATGACCTCGGAAGCCTGTTCTGGTGTGAGAACCCGAAGTGCATCGCGATAGGCGTTGGCGAATGCCTCACGGGCCCGCAACTCCGTGCGTCTGCGATCAACTGCAAGAATGAGAGCGTCGATGAACTCCTGGCTGAAATCACAGGTCATGCTGCCGCTCCGCAGGACATGCCTTCGGCCACCGTCTGGCGGCGCGCATAGCGATAGTTCTCGGCAGGCTGCGGGCTCTTCCGCGTCCCGTCGGCGTGGTAGCGGGAGAACCAGAGATGCTCGGGACGCCGCCCGAGCGCGGCGGCAATCGCCCGCTCGCCGGCAAGATGCGGCTCATGCACCGCATTGCCTGCGGTTCCGCGGGGCAGCCGGTAAGCTTCGTCGATTTGCGCGAGCGTCAGCTCTTTGCGTGCCAGCAGGTCGCGGATGCGGCCTACCTCTTTCAGTCGGCGGTCCTTGGCGCGGTCCCGCTTGCCGGTGACGGTGTCACTGTGCATAAAATCCTCGATCCAGAAGGGAGGCCCTGGCCGGCCTCCTTTTTTGGGGTGTTGAAATCTGCGAACACAGAAAGGACTATCGCAAAAAATTGTGACTGACAACACGTCATCGCAGAAATTTGCGATAACTGGGGAATGTGACCGACTTTGATTATGAGCGGGTGGTTGAGCGCGTACTCAGCCGAAATCGTTGGGGAACTGAGGGGGATTTGGCCGCAGCGTTGGGTATCTCACCCAACACCCTGACTGCATGGAAGAAGGGCCGAAGCTCCTTCGGAGTGCATGAAATCCCAAAAATTTGCGACGTGCTTGGTGTGGAGGCGCACTGGCTACTTTTTGGAGACGAACCGCGGCAGGAAGCGAGCTTGCTTAATGAGGTGCAGTCGATCGTCGAGAACGTGCACAAAATGGCGAAGGTTCATCTGTCGAAGGCGGGCTTGGAGAGGACCGCGAGAACCTACTTCGCCGCCCTTAATGCCGAAATAGTGTCGGCCAATGATACTGAGGAAGTTGGCATGCGACTTCATCTGCTGCGGAAGCGCATTGAAAAGGATCTCGCAAACGCGGCCGCTGAACCCGGATCGGGCAAACAGTCGGCCTGATGATCGTCGAGATAAACGACGAACAGCGGAAAAAGGATGCAGGATTGACGGCGCCCGGAAACGCGCACCAGGTGCTATTGTCGAAGATGTTGTTCCAGCCCGGTAGAGAATGTCTCAAGCCCTCGGCCCCGGGATAGCCGCCCCAAATGCCTTAAATCAAAACACCACCCCAAAAAGCGCAAACCAATACAGCCACAAAGCTACTGGTTGAGCGGCAATGGTACAAACAATCCCTGCTGCAAGTGCAATGATGGTAAATTCCGGTCGCCGCGATCCCGGCGGTCGGCGCCGGAGCCGGGGGTTGAACACGCGCTTCACAGACACGCCGATGCGCTTTTAGCCGGAGCTTGGACATGGCACATCGCCCCCGGCCGAAAAGGCCACGGCGAATGCGCCAGCCGCCAGGCTGCGCATGTGTTCGGCGACCGCTGAGGCGGCGCGCCTATGTGAAGTCAGGGTGTTCAAGCCCGCTACCGTTATAGTTGCCCGCCCCGCGTGCGAGCAAACGGATTATTGCCTTCCAACCGGTTTTCGGGCACTGGCGAGCGGGCCCTCGTCGAGCGACCTGCAGGGCGAATGTGTGTCCGCTTTTTTCTCCCACCACGCCTCTTAAATCGAGACACACCGGGATTCTTTCCGCCGCGAAATTTTGCAGCCAAAGCCCGCGATTTCCGGGCTTCCGAGCTAACAATACCGGAAGGGGATTCTTACATTTGGATTTGAAGCCCGAACGCCGCCGAAAAGGCGCTTTCAGGCGCAGGGTCTTAAAGAATACCCCATCGTTAAATTTCAATGGTTTGAAGCCGCTTTAAAGCCGTCCTGGGGATTTCTAAAAGGCGCTTTACCGCCCGCCGCCATTTCGCCCGCGTCGCCCTCGTTGACACCCACCGCGCCCCGTTCTGCTGTCAAAATGCGCCGCGCCGCGCCTCTCGCCACCGACCACCTAACGCGTTGAACTTCCCGCGCTTTCTCAGATATTCCGGCGACTTCCTAGATATTCCTAGAATTCCGGATACCCGTGTCAGACAACAGTGGCCTTCGCCGCATTGCGCAGCACGTCCTCGGGCCTCGATCCGACGATGTTTTCGTAGGAAGCCGGATCGGTTGCGCCTTCGGTGTTGATGAGCAGGACCCTGCTGTCTTCGTTCAAACCCAGCGCATGCCGGGCCTGCGGATCGTTTGCCACGGCGAGAAGGCCGGCCAATCCGGCGGCGCCGCTTTCGCCTGCGATGACGGGGTGCGTGCGAAACGCCAGCCGGTGCATCGCGTTTTTGGCTTCGTCCTCGGTCACGGTGACGAAGGCGCTCGCGGTCGCGGCCAGGATCCGCCAGGCCACAAGGGACGGCGTGTAGCATTCGAGCATCGCCATGATGGTCGGCTCGGTTGGCGTGAACGAGGTGAGGCGGCCCGCTTCTGCTGAGGCGTACAGGCAAGCCGCCCGGTCGGGCTCGACGATGATCGATCGAACCGCATCCTGCCCGAGCGCCTCGTTCAGGTGAACCGAGATGCTGCTGGCGAAGCCGCCGACGCCTGCCTGCAGGAAGACATGCGTGGGAGGATTGCGCTTCAGCGCGGCGATCTGAGCAAGAGCTTCGTTTGCAAGGACCGTATAGCCTTGCGCCACCAGGGACGGTATCTCCTCGTAGCCTTCCCAGGATGTATCGGATACCAGCTGCCAGCCGCGCTCCCTGGCGATCCGCTCCGCTTCATCGACGGACATGTCGTAGTTGCCGTCGACGCGCACCACCTCGTCGGCTCCGATCGCCTCGGCCCGGGCGGCTGTCACGCCTTCATGGACGAAAACGACGGACTTGCACCCGAGGATGCGTGCGCCGGCCGCCACCGACTTGCCGTGGTTTCCGTCGGTGGCGCAGCAGAACGTCACGCCGGCGGCAAGCGCGCGCGCTGCCGAGGAAACGAGCCGGGCTATGGAGACCTCGCCGTCGAGATGCGCTTCCAGCATCCGCTTGAACAGCGTCATGACGGCGTAGGCGCCGCCAAGCGCCTTGAAACTGCCGAGGCCGAGGCGTTGGCCTTCGTCCTTGAGGAAGACGTGCCCAATCCCGGTGGCGGTGGCTATCTCGGGCAGCGACACCAGAGGTGTCGCGCTTTCGTCCCGCCAAAGGGCGAGATACGGGCGCACGAGATCGGGAGCCCCGACGCCGAGAAGCGCCTTGTCGGCGGCACTCAGGGACGCGTATTGCGGAGCGTGAAGGTGGATCATGGCGACCTCGGTTCGGTGGTGCCGAGAGAATAGTGCGACACACGCTTTGTTTGCGCTCTATTTTTCCACTATCGTTGCATGAAAATTTCATCAATGGAGGCTTTTGTGGCTCGAACTCTCGCAACCGGCCTTGATGCGTTCGACCTCAAAATCCTGCAGCTGGTCCAGCAGAACAACCAGACGCCGCAGCGCGTGATTGCGGAAAAGATCGGTCTTTCACCTCCCGCCGTCGCCAGGCGGCTGCAGCATCTCCGGGATGCCAGGGTCATACGCAGCGACATATCGGTGCTGGACGAGGCCGCCATCGGGCGACCGCTCACGATCATCGTCCACGTGGCAGCCGACAACGAGAGGTTGGACCTCCTGGACGGGATGAAGGATCGGTTCAATAGGTGCCCGCAAGTCCAGCAATGCTACTATGTGACCGGAGAAATGGACTTCGTCCTGATCGTCAACGTTCGGGACATGGCCGAATACAACGAGCTCACGCGGGCACTCTTTTTCGAGGGCGGAAATGTACGGAGCTTTCGCACCTGCGTGTCCATGGAGAACGTGAAGACATATGGGCCGATACCGGTGTGATGAGCCGGTGCGTTCGGAAACTCTTCCGGCGCCTGTCGAGGCAGGTCGTTGCTTCCCCATTTCCGTCCGGCGGTTATTTTGCCTGGAAAATCTCCAGCGCGACGATCTGGGCCAGCGTGCGGGCGAGTTCGTCGACAAGCAGCTTTTCATGGGTTTGGAATCTTGAACTCGGCGTCGGCACCGACATCGCGTAAAGATCCCCCTGCAGGTCGTAGAAGGCCGCGCCGACTGCGGAAATGCCGACCGTGTGCTGATCCCGGTCAAATGCGACCCCGGTAGACCGGACCGTTTCGATCTCGGCGAGATAGGCCTGGAGCGATGCGGGATCTTCCGCGATGGAAGGTTTCTCGTCTGCCAGGCGGGCGAGAACCTGCTTGTCGCTGAGCTTGGCAAGGCATGCCTTGCCGTTGGCGGTGTTGCAGAGCGGGAAGCTCTCCCCGACGAACGAGACCGTGCGCAGCCGGTGCGTGCCGGAAATCTGGTCCACGAACACAAGCCGCTTCGATCTGAATATGGCCAGATCGACCGTTTCCTTTGTCCGCCGCGCCAGGTCGACCAGATACGGCCTCAACATTTCGAGGACATCGATGCGTGCCGACTCTGCCAATGCGCCTATTTCCGGACCGAGGCGAATGCCCCGGTCCGGACTTGCCGCGATAACGAAGCGTTCCGCCTGAAGCGCGCCGACGATGCGCTGGACGGTGGATCGCGGCAAATCCACGCGCTCGGCGATCTGACCGAGACTGAGGCCGTCATTCTCATTCTTCAGGCTCCTGAGGATCGCCGCCGCCCGTGCGATGACCTGGATCCCTGACCGGCTGTCGTCATTGCCCTTCACTGCATCCGTCATGTATCAAACCTCGTCTGTCTTGGCCTGCGCCCTGGTCAGAACCCTACCTGATCGCCGCCTTTGAGGCCCAGGATCTGGCGTGCCTCGGCCGGGGTCGCGACCTCGTGACCAAGTTCTTGCAGGATTGTCTTGATCTTGCCAACCTGCTCCGCATTGGATTTCGCGAGCTTGCCGCGCCCGATGTAGAGGGAGTCTTCCAGGCCCACGCGAACCGAGCCGCCAAGCATTGCCGACTGCGTTGCAAGCGGCATCTGGAATCGCCCGGCCGCCAGAACCGACCAGCGATATTGATCCCCGAAAAGCTTGTCGGCGGTCCGCTTCATGAACATGAGGTTCTCCAGGTCGGGACCGATACCGCCCAGGATGCCGAAAATCATCTGAACGAAGAATGGCCCTTTCACGAGCCCCCGGTCGACGAAATGGGCCAGATTGTAGAGATGGCCGACATCGTAGCATTCGTGTTCGAACTTCGTGCCGTGCTCCTCACCGAGAATTTTCAGGATGCGCTCGATATCCCGAAACGTGTTGCGGAAAATGAAATCGTCCGTACCGCGCAGGTACGGCTCCTCCCATGCATATTTCCAGCTCGAGTAGCGGTCCGCGAGCGGGTAGATCCCAAAATTCATCGACCCCATATTCAATGAGCACATTTCGGGCTTGGCGATGAGGGGTGCTGCAAGCCGTTGCTCGACTGTCATGTTGAGGCCGCCACCTGTTGTGATGTTGAGGACGGCGTCGGTTGCCTGCTTGATGCGCGGCAGGAATTGCATGAAGACGTCGGGGTCGGGCGTCGGCCGCCCGTCCTGCGGATCGCGCGCGTGCAGGTGCAGGATCGATGCGCCTGCCTCGGCCGCTTCGATCGATTGCCGGGCAATGTCGTCGGGGGTGAAGGGGAGTGCGTCCGACATGGTCGGCGTATGGATGCCGCCGGTTACCGCGCAGGTGATGATGACTTTCTTCGACAGGTCGCTCATGTGTGGTTCCTTTCAAAGTCTGGCCGTCACCGGCCGTGGAAGACGACGTGACGGCGGATCGGTGCAAGGCTCAAGCCCGTTTTTTCGGCGAAGATTCCCCAGATCCCCTTCGGCGCCTTGAGCATGATGACGATGGCCACGGCGCCGAGGATCACCAGGTAGGCGGTGCCGAGATCGGCGAGCGTCTCCCGCAGCAGGAAGAACAGGATCGTGCCGATGATAGGCCCTTCGATCGTGCCGATTCCGCCAATGACGGCGATGAAGATGACATAGGCCGTCCAGTCGTTGACGCTGAAGGCTGCATCCGGAGAGATGCGCAGCTTCTGGAGGAAGATGAAGGCGCCGATCATGGCGGTGATGCCGGAGACGGCGACGTAGACCCCGAGCTTGGTGCGCTGGCCGCTGATGCCAAGGCTGTCGGAGGCGATCTCGCTGTCCCGCAGCGCCGTCAGCGCAAGGCCGATCTTCGAGCGGAGCAGCAGGACGACGAAAAGCAGCGTGCCGACGGCAAGCGCAAGCCCGGTCCAGTAGATCATCATTTCACGCAGGTCGCGGTTCTTCGTCATCTGGGTGATCACCGATGTCGGCAGGCTCGAGCCCGAGCCCCCGCCGAGCGTGGAGACCTGTGCGAAGGAGAGGCGGAAGACCTCTGCCAGAACCCAGGTGCCGATTGCGAAATAGGCGCCGTTGAGCCGGAACAGCAGCGGCGCGATCGGCAGCGCGAGGATTGCGGCGGCAAAGCCCGCGATCACGATGGCGAGAAGCGGATGCACGCCGAGGAACATCGCCAGCGCAAACAGCGCATAGCCACCAAAACCGACCCAGGCCTGCTGGCCCACGGAAACAAGCCCCGTATAGCCGGCCAGAAGGTTCCACAGGCAAGCCAGCGCCATGAAGGAATAGATTTCGCCAAGCAGGCGCATATTGGCGCGGCCGGCCCACCAGGGTGCCAGGGCGAGCACCGCGATGGTAATGACGAACAGCACCATGCCAAAGCGGCTTGCGGGCGTGGATCGCCGGATTTCAAACTGCTGTTCCATCAATCCATCCTCGGAAAGAGACCACGCGGGCGGATCGCAAGAACCGCGAAAAAGACCAGATGCCCGGCGAGGATCTGCCAGCCGGGCGAGATTTGCGCGCCGATCGCCTGCGCGACGCCGAGCACGATGCCGCCAGCCAGCGTGCCCCAGAGATTGCCGAGCCCGCCGATGATGACCGCTTCGAAGCCGAAGATCAGCCGTGCCGGACCGGAAGCCGGATCGAAATTCGTGCGGATCGCGAGAAAGATGCCGGCAATTGCCACAACGGCTGCAGACAGCGCCATGGCCATTCCAAAGACGTGGCCCCGATCGAGTACCATGACCTGGGCCATCTCGGCGTCGTCGGAGGTGGCGCGGAAGGCACGGCCGAGCGAGGTGCGAAAGAAGACCCATTCCAGCCCGAAGATGATCGCCACCGACACGCAGAACATCAGGAGCGGCAGCACGCCGATGCTGAGGCCCGGCAGGAGTTCGAGGCTCGCGGTCTCGATGGACCCGGCCGCAAGACGGCGGCTATCGGCGGTAAAACCCGAAAGCAGGCCGTTCTGAAGGATGACCGAAATGCCGAAGGTGACCAGGAGGGGCGACAGAAGATCCTTGCCGATGGTCGGGTTCAACAGGAAGCGTTGCAGGCCGTACCCAATCGCCGCCATGAGCGGCACGACGAGAATGGCGGAGAGCAGGGGATGAAACCCGGTGAGGTCGACCACGACCATCGCAAGATAGGCCGCAAGCACGATCAGGTCGCCATGGGCGATGTTGACGAGGCGCATGACGCCGAAGATGAGCGACAGCCCGGCTGCAAACAGCGCATAAAGCCCGCCGAGCATGACACCTTGGAGAAGGGCGTTGATCCAGTCCATCGTCAGGTTCCGAAGTAGGCAGCAGTGATTTGCGCACGGGTGAATGATGTCGGCTCGCCCGTTAGCGAGACCTTGCCTTTTTGCATGCAGATGAAGCGGCTGGCGAAGGAGAGCGCCCGGCTCACGTCCTGCTCGACCAGCAGGACGGAAACGCCGGTGCCGGTTATGGCGGGAAAGGCGGCGTAGATGTCCTTGATGACGATGGGCGCCAGCCCGAGGGAAATCTCGTCGAACAGGATCAATTCCGGATTTGCCATCAGTGCGCGGCCGATCGCCACCATCTGTTGCTGGCCGCCCGACAGGGCCGTGCCCGCATTCCTGCGCTTTTCCTTGAGGGCGGGAAACAGGCTGTAGACGGCCTCAAGATTCCAGGGGCCCGCCTTGCCGCGTTCGCCGCCGATCACCAGGTTCTCCTCGACCGAAAGCGAGCGGAACAACCGGCGACCCTCGGGCACCAGCGCGATTCCTCGCGCGGCAATGCGGTCCGGCCGCATGCCGCCGATCGGCTCGCCCTTGAAGGTGATCATGTCGCGGGCGGTGGGCGTCAGACCCGTTATCGTGCGGATCAGCGTCGATTTTCCCGCTCCGTTCGCGCCGATCAGCGCCAGGACTTCTCCCTCGAAAACATCCACGTCGAGGCCGAACAACGCCTGGAAATCGCCATAACCCGCCTTCAATCCGCGGATCTTGAGGAGCGGTTCAGCCATGTTCCTCCTCCACGCCCATATAGATTTCCTGCACCGCCTTGCTCGACATCACCGCCTGCGGCTCGCCCTCGGCGATCTTCTTGCCGAAATCGATGACCGCGATGCGATCGACCACAGCCATGAGGGCATGCACAACATGCTCGATCCAGATGATCGAGACGCTCGCGCTCCGCACCTCTCTGATGGCAGCGACCAGTTCCCGGCATTCGGGTTCCGTCAGCCCGCCCGCGATCTCATCGAGCAGGAGAAGCTTGGGGTCGCTGGCGAGTGCGCGTGCCATCTCCAGCCGCTTGCGTTCAAGAAGCGTGAGCTGGCCTGCAAGCACGTTGGCTTTGTGCTTGAGTGCGGTCAGTTCGAGAATCTCGATCGCCTTCTGCTCGCTGTCGCGCTCGGAGCGCTGGCGGCCGAAGGCTGCGCCGATCAGCACATTCTCATAGGTCGTCATGCCGATGAAGGGATGGGGGATCTGGAAAGAGCGGCCGATGCCCATGTGGCAGCGCATCCGCGCGGGCAATCGCGAGACATCCCTTCCGTCGAAAACGATCTTTCCGGAATTCGGCAGGATCGTCCCGGCGATCAGATTGAAGATCGTCGTCTTGCCGGCACCGTTGGGGCCGATGATGCCGAGCGCTTCGCCGGGGGCGAGCGACAGTGACACCCTGTCGGTGACCTGCAGATGTCCAAAACGCTTGCTGACGGTATCCAGTACCAGAATTGCCATGGTTCGCTCCGGTCCGAGGAGGGGCGTCCCGCCCTTGCGGACGGGACGGATCGATCATGCAAGCAACTGGAGCTCGCCGCCGACCGGGATTTCCGGTGCCGTCTTGTTGGTGGTAACAACGAGTTCAGGTTCGCCGGTGGAGGATTTCTGCCATTGGCCAGCGACCAGCGGCGTCTTGGTGACGTTCTTCACCGGGCCCTTCGACCAATCGACAGGCCCGACGATCGTCCGCATCTTGGTGGCCTTGATCGCCTCGATGATCGCGGTGCTGTCCTCGAGATCGGCTGAGCGCTTGGCCACGTCGGCCACGACTTCGAAAAGCGCGTGCTTGAAGCCGATCGGCTGGGTCCAGGGCCGCGAGGTCGCCGCCACATAGCCTTCGGCGAGCGCTCTGGCGCTTTCGCCGGTCAGGCTCGAGGAGAAGGGATGATTGGGTGACCACCAGATTTCCGAGGATAGCCCGAAGCCGCGCTCGCCCAGCGACCGGATGACCGAGGGAAACAGGAGCGCCTTGCCGATGGTGACGATCTTCGGCTTCAGGCCCTGCTGGCCTGCCTGGCTCCAGAACGTGGCGAAATCCGGGGGGATCATGTTTCCGGCGATGATCTCGGCGCCTGCGGCCTTGAAGGCGGAGATCTGAGCGCTGAAATCGTCGTTCGTGGGCTGGTAGCGGCCGGGATCGGCGAGTTTGTAGCCAGCGGCGGCCAGGGGCTTGGGAAAGCCGCGCTCCGGGTCGCCCCAGGCATTGCCGTCGGCATCGTTCGGAAACAGGCCGCCGACGTTCCTCGCGACGTTCGGATTGTCCCAGAGCGCCAGAAACGCGCCGACGACGTCCTCCAGGCCCCAGAAGAAGTGGTAGGTGCTCTCGAAACCGTCTTCGGGATTGCCGTTGCGGCCGAAGAAGTAGGGCTGCCAGGGGCAATCGGTCGTAATGCAGGGCGTGCCGTTGGCTTCCGCCTGATCGGAGACAGGATTGACCGTATCCGGCGTGGATGCAGCCACGATGATGTCGACCTCGTCCTTGAGGATCAGGTCGGCCGCCACTTCTGCAGCGCGGTTCGGGTTGGACTGGCTGTCCTTGGAAACGATCTCGATCTTCCAGGCCTTGCCGTTGTTCTCAACGCCATTGGCCAGGCTTTTGGCGATGCCGTCGAGAATGTAGTCGTCAGCCTCGGCGAAGCCCGCAAGTGACCCGGTACGCGGACTGACATGGCCGATTTTCAGGACCGGTTCGTCGGCATAGGCGCGGGTAAAGCGCAGCACGGCCGGTGCCGCGAGCAGCATCGCGCCGGATTTCATCAATGTTCTGCGGCTAATTCCATTCATCGAGCGCATGGTTCTCCTCCCAGATTGGCTCAATTCGAATGCGCTGGCGTCGCATCGCCTCGGGGCGTCACGGCAGCCGGAAATTCTTCAGGTAGCGGTAGACGTCCTTCCTGAGGGTGTCGGCCTCCTCATCCGTCCAGGTTCGAAATCCCTCCCCGGATTTCATACCCAGACGACCGTCCTCGACGAGCGCGCGAAGATAGGGAGACGGTTCGGCGGCGCGGTTCAGGTGCTGAAGCACGACAGCGTGGATGTCGAGTGTAAGGTCCGTGCCGACGAGGTCGGCGTTCTCGATCGGTCCCAGCACGGCGAGCCGACGGCCGAAGCTTGCCTTGACCACCGTATCGACCGTGCGGGCATCGGCGATGCCCTCGGCGACGATTGCGATCGCCTCGCGCCAGAGCGCATGCTGCAGGCGGTTGCCGACAAACCCGGCGACATCCTTGCGCACATGCACGGGCGTTTTGCCGACGCTCGTCAGCAGGGCGATCATCGCCTCGATGTTCTGCGGGGCCGTTCTCGCCGTGCCCACCACCTCGACCAGCGGCACGAGGAAGGGCGGGTTCCACCAATGGGTTCCAAGGATACGGTCCGCCGTGTCGAGGTCTCCGGCGATATCGGTTATCGGGATGACCGAGGTGTTCGAGGCGAGGATCGCGTGACGCGGCGCATATCTGACGAGGTCGGCAAAGATCGCCTGCTTGAGCGCCAGCTTTTCGGGTGCGGCTTCGATCACGATCGCGGCATCGGCGACGCATTCGGCGACATCGGCAAAGCCGGTGACGCGCTCCTCCGGTCCGCGCGGCAGGTCGAGATTGTCGAGATTGGCGGCGATCCGGCTTCTCAGGCCGTCGAGGGCGCCTGCCTGTGCATCATGAACGGCGACGTCGTGGCCGGCCACCGCAAAGACCTGGGCGATGCCGTGACCCATCAGGCCGGCACCGATAACCGCGATACGTTCTCTTGCCATGGTCATCCTGCCGTATAGCCGCCGTCGGCATAGAGGATATGCCCGGTGTAGAAATCGGAAGCCCGCGAGGCGAGGAAGAGGAGGGGACCTGCAAGATCCTCCGGCTCCCCGAGCCGGCCCTTTGGAACACGGGCGAGGAAGCCCCTGCGTACCTCCTGCGCCTTTTCCGTATCCTCGAACATCCAAGCGGTGAGGGGCGAGCGGAAGACGGTGGGGGCGATGGCGTTGACGGTGATTCCGGTCGGTCCCCATTCGCAGCCGAGCGCCTTGGTGATGCCGTCGACGGCCGATTTGGAGGCGCAGTAGGCCGTGTAGCCGGCGGGATGGCCGAGCAGGCCCCGGGCCGATGACATCAGCACGATCTTGCCGCCTTCGCCTTGTTGCAGCATCTGCCTGCCGGCAGCTCGCGCCATCAGCCAGCTCTGCATGACGTTGGCGTCCATGACATCGGCGAAACGTTCCGGCGTCATGTCGCCGATCTTGGCGACGTCGTTCTTGCCGGAGGCGACGACCAGGATGTCGATGCGCCCGAAGCGGGCGACGGTGTCGGCAACGATCGCATCGCAGGCGGTCTCGTCGCTCGGGCGGCGGTTCAGGGCAAGGACGTCGGCCCCCAGTTCCTCGCAGGCGGAAGCGGTATCGGCGAGTGCCGCGGCATTGCCGGCAACCAGCGCCAGCCTGGCGCCGGCCCCTGCCAGTATTTTCGCCGCGAGTGCGCCAAAAGCGCCGGATGCACCCGTGACGATCGCCACCTTTCCCCGGATATCGAACAGGGAAGCCGGATTTTTCAGGAAGCTTTCATGGCTCATGGCTGAATTCCCGATGCGTAGGGGATGACGACCAGCATCTTGCAGACGTGGTTGGAGCGGTTTTCGAGCTCCCGCACTTCCCCCGGAGGGATCGTGCAACTGTCGTATCGGCCGAGCACCGTCTCGCTGCCGTCGACTGTTACCGTCATCTCGCCTTCGAGCACGACATAGACCTTTTCGAACGGGGTGGAATCCGGGCCCGCGCCGCCGCCGGGAAGGAACTGCGATAGCCCGACCCACTGGTTGGCCGGCCCGCCTTCCTCGAATCCCTGCAGGCGCAAACCCACCACGCCGCGATGGTTGGGCGCCTCGTAGGATTTCGCTGCGCTGAAACGCTTCGTGAGCATACTGTCTACTCCAAATGCCATTGCGGCCCCTGGCTTACGGTCCGGCCATGCCGAGGCTCGGCGCCCCGGCATGTCGGGCTTGAGAGGTCGCGTGGATGCCGGAAACGGTCAGAAAGCTGCGCCCTTTTCGATGCGGTAGCCCTGGTCCTTGTCGATCATCGCGACGAGGCGGATGATGCAGCCGTCGCCGCGGTCCCAGTTGATCGGGAAGAAGGCGAAGGTGCAGCGCTTGCCGGTGACGGCATCGAGATCGCCGCCGACATTCTCGATGCCGAGAATGCCTGCCTTGAAGATCTTCTGGTGCACCGGTTCCCATTCGGGGAAGTCGTCCTTCCAGTCGCGGCCGCCGGACCACGCCTTGTATTCCTCGGCAAGATGCGGCAGCAGCGGGCCGTTGCGCTGCGGGCCGATGGCGGTGGCCAGCGGATGGTCGTTCGCCTGGGTATCGTGACCGACGACCTTGACGCCCTTCTCGATCATCCAGTCGGCTGCTGACGGCACGAAGCCGGGGCAATAGGCGAAATAGTCGCCGTCCTCGTATTGCTTGTGCCAGCCCGTGTTGATGATCAGCACGTCGCCCTTGCGGATAGCGTGACCACAGGCCTGTTCGAGATCGTCGTAGGTGATCGGCTCCCACTTTTTCTTCGGGATAGAGACAACGATGCCCGAGCCGAAGAAGTGCGGCAGTGGCACTTCATCGATGAAGGGTGTGCCCTGCACCACATGTGCCGGCGCATCGATATGGGTCGTTACGTGCATGGTGGTGGTGATTGTCTGCGACAGCACGCCGGACTTGGCCATGTAGTGCATGCGCTCGATACGGACGTCCCGGAAATAGGGCCAGTTCGGGCACTGGTAACCGAAGCGGTGAGAGAGATTGTAGAACTCGATCCCCATCGGGTTGTCGAGGTTATCCTGAAATTCGATTCCGCGGACAGTGATGGACATGCAGAAATCCTCCTCGCCGGCGCGGTTGCGCGGCGTAGCATTCGATCCAGATTGGGCTTGCTCCTCCCAGAGCGCCTGTACTTTTATACGGTACATCTGTATCGTTTTTTGTCAAGCGGTCGGGAAATTTTGAGACGGCTGCAAGGCTGCTCTGCGATGGATTGCGATGCCAAAAACAAACAGCGCCGTCTCATGAACGGCGCTGTTTCAGTCTGTCCGGTACGTATTTCCGCCTGCCGGGCGGTCGTTTCAGTCCTGCCGTGCCTGTGGGACGGTGTTGAGCGCCGCCAGGTCCCCCCGGAAAAAGCCGTCCAGATTGGCCAGAACCATATCTTCCTGCGCATCGCGCGCCGAGTGGCTCGCAAAGGCGATGTGGGGCGAGAGGATGAGGTTGGGGGCGGCGAGCAGGCGGGCGGGAATGTCAGGTTCGTTCTCGACGACATCGAGCGCCGCCCCGGCGATCCTGCCTTCTTCCAGCGCGGCGGCGAGCGCCTCGCTGTCGACGAGGGAGCCGCGGGCGACATTGACGACATGCCCGTTGCGGCCGAGGGCGTTGAGGATCGCGCCGTCGACGATGTGGTAGGTCGATGCGTCGGCGCGGGCAGCGACGACGAGGATATCCGACCATTCCGCGAGCGCCGTCAGGCTCTCGAAATAGGCATGGCCGATATCGGGCTTGCGTGACCGGTTGTGATAGCCGATCTCCATTTCGAAACCGGCTGCCCGCAAGGCGACTTTCCTGCCGATGGCGCCGAAGCCGAAGATGCCGAGTTTCGTGCCCGTGAGGCCCGGCACTGCCGGCAGGCTCACCAGGCTGTTGCCGCGCCATTGTCCGGCACGCACGAACCGGTCGGCGCCAAGAATGTTGCGCGCCGAGGCCAGAACGAGGCCCATGGCGAAATCGGCGACGCTGGAGGCGTTCGCGCCAGGACTGTGGGTGACGACCAGCTTGCGCTCGCCGGCGGCCGCAAGGTCGATACCTTCGTAGCCCGTCCCGAAGAACGCGACCACGCCGAGCGCTGGCAAGGCGTCGATCATGCCCCGGCTGGTGGCAAGGCCGCCCTTGGTGACGAGGGCGCGCACCTCTCCGGCCTCGGGCGGCAAGGCCTCCGGCGAGGAGCTGCTCAACGGCCCGACAAGGGTATAGCGTTCGGACAGGAGATGTTTGAAACGTTCGGTGAAGTCGCAGGCGAGAAGGATTTTCGGCTTTGACAAAGGCGTGGTCTCCGGAAGCGCTCAGATGTCTGGATGTCTTCCGCCGGCTCTAGCCTTGTTTGAGGTGTTCCGCAATCTGGTTGCAACCTTGGCGTGGAGGAGGGGCCATTTCGGACCGTCCGATGCCCTCCGTTCCGGATGTGCCGTGCCGGTATGGGATGCCTGTGTTGGGCTCCAAAAACCTCTTCCGGATTTTGGAAATTGCAACAGGCTGGATGGCCTTGGATGCGCTTGGGGCAGGGACGAGACAGCTGAGCGCGCTTGTTGTCGCCGCCAGATGGCGGCTGCTGGTCTCTTCAGGCTATTCAGTGGGAAAGGGTGGCAGCGAAGCGAAAATACGTGGGCACGGCGGCCGCACGTTCGGGTATGGCGCAACCGCCATACCCGTCACGATCATTCGGTCGAAACCCGCTGAACCCGGCAGAGCGGGGGCCGGCGGCTCGTTCTGACTTACCAGCGATACTTCAAGGACGCGGTGATGTTGCGGCCTTGGCCGAGATAGCAATAGCCGCTGTTGCAGACCGTCTCGCGCCGGTCGGCGATGTTGCGGACGGCGACATTGCCCGTCAGGCCATTGAATTCCTTGTCGATGGCGCTGAAATCGTAGGTGAGGGACGCATCGACATAGACCGCAGGCTTGTTCTTGCTGGTGTTTTCGATTTCGGCATAGTTCTCGCCCGTGAAGCGAAGACCGGCGCCGACGGTCAGGCCGTTTGCGAACGTGTCCTCCTGGAAGGTGTAGTTCGCCCACAGGCTGGCGCTGTGGCGCGGCATCACGGCCGGTGTATTGCCGACATTCTCGCCGCCGGTGACCTCGGCATGGTTGTAGGTGTAGGCGGCGATCACGTCGAAGCCTTCGGCGACATTGGCCCGCGCTTCCAGCTCGAGGCCCTTGTTGGTGACCTCACCCAGCGATTCGTAGATACCGTTCAGCGGATCGACGGCAACGGGCTTGTTCTTCTCGACAAGGTGGTAGAGCGCTGCCGAGAGAAGGATGTCCGTGCCCGGCGGCTGATACTTCAGGCCCAGCTCGTACTGCTCGCCCTCGGTCGGTTGCAGGATGCTGCCGCTTCTCGACTTCTCGGTCACGGGGTCGAAGGAGGTCGCGTAGTTGGCGAAGGGCGCTAGGCCGTTGTCGAAGAGATAGACGGCGCCGAGCTGAACGGAAAAGCCGTTCTTGTTGAGGCTCTGGGAGGTCTTCGTCCCTGAAGCGACATCCGTCGAATCCTTGTCCTGCTGGACCCAGGTCTGCCGGCCACCCAGCGTGAAGCGCCATCTGTCGAGCTCGATCTGGTCAAGGACATAGACCCCCAGCTGCCGCATCGAGCTGTCGCTGAGGCTGGTATAGGCCGGCGTCGGCCCGGAGACGCCGCGGGTCGGGTTTGCGAGGTCGAAATCGTAGTCCGGGTCGCTTGGGCCGGAGCCGAAACCGAAGGACGATTTCACATTGCTGTAGTCGAGGCCGAGCATGGCGGTGTGCGTCGCCGGACCGGTGTCGAACTTGTATTCCAGCTGGTTGTCGACCTGGAAGACGTCGAGATCGTCGCCCAGCGAATAGGGCGTGCGATGGGCGACCGTGCCCGTCCAGTCGGTGACGCCGAGATAACGTCCCCAGAGCTTCAGATGGGAGTAGCGCAGCTTCTGACGGAAGGTGAGGCCGTTGTCGAACTGATGCTCGAACTGGTAGCCGACCTGCTGCTGGCGGACTTTCTGATAATCGTAGTCCGGATCGCTGCCGCGCAGCTCGTGGATCTTGCCGTCGGGACCGATGAGCGCACCGACATCCACGTCGGTCTCGTCCGCCTGTACCGCGCCGTAGACGGTGAGGGAGGTCGCCTCGTCCGGCTTCCAGGTGATGGCCGGCTGGAAGAGGTAGCGGTCGTCGGCGATGTCGAAATTGGTGTCGCCCCGTCTTGCCAGGCCGACGATGCGGTAGAGCACGCTGTTGTCTTCCTCGCTCAGCGGGCCTCCGAAATCAAACATCGCCTGAACGCGATCCTCGGTGCCGTAGAGGATGCCGACCTCGCGGATCGTCTCTTCCGTCGGCATTTTCGAGGTCTTGTTTACGATGCCGCCCGGAGAGCCTGCACCGTAGAGTACGGAGATGGGACCCTTGATGACTTCGACCTGCTCGAGGGCATAGGGCTCGTTGCGGAGCATGCCGTAGCTGAGATAGGGCTGCCGGAGGCCGTCGCGGTAATCGCCCGTGGTCGTGATGTCATTGCCGCGAAGAACGATCTGGTCGAAACGCGGATCGAAACCGTAGCCGCCCGTCGAGACACCGGCAGAGTAGCGCACGGCTTCGATGATGTCCTGCACGCCGCGTTTGTCGAGCTCGTCGCGGCTGATGAGCGAAACGGTTCGCGGCGTCTCGATCAGCGCGGTCGGAATCTTGGTGGCGCCGTCGATGACAATCGCGCTGAGCTCCGTCGCGCCGCCAGCGTCCTGGCTGACGGTTGCCTCTTGCGCGGTGGCGTTTCCAGTCAGGGCCAGCACGGTCGCCAACGCTGTGGCAGCGCGCCAAGCATGAAGCTTGTGTCTCTTCAAGTAATTGATATTACTATTTGAATTATGCTTCATGTGACGTCCCATCCGGTCAGCTTCGACAAAGATGGCGTACCCTATATAGCAGGCGTCGCCGGCGTCAAGAATACATGACTTGTTCAGTCATCTTTTTTATCCCGTTGTTGCGAAGACGTGTGCAGGAGCCGATTTCGACGGGGCGAGGCTTGCTTTCCGCCCTGTGATCAAGCCGAAGCGATGGGCTGCGGCGCTTGCCGGGCGGCGAATCGCATGATGCCGCCATCGCGGTCAGCCGTCTCCGTGAGAGTGTCCGCCGCCCCGGGATTGCCGGGGGCAGCGGATTTTGTCTGTCAGGCGCGCATCTCCGGGCCATGTGGCGTGCTGGCCTGCCGATAGGAACGCCTGGCGGCGGGGCGCTGGTCCGTTTCGAGCGACAGGGCGGCGAGGCATCTTGTATGCGCCTCCCGCAGTAGGCCGCAGACCAGCGCGCAGGAAACGCCGGCCTCCCGGGCGATCGTCTTCTGCGGGACATCCTCGAAATAGTAGTCTTCATAGAACTTGCGCGTGCGCGTCGGCATGGCCTCGACCGCGCAGCGGAAGGCCTGGTAGGCCTCGGTTTCGCGCAGCCGTTCTTCGGGGCTGCCATAGGCGGACGTGTTGTCGCCGATCTCTTCCTCGAGAAACAGGCCTCTTTCATAACGCAGCCGCCGCATATGATCGGTTGCGAGATTGCGCACCATGCGCATCACATAGGAGGTTGGCACCGCTATGTCCTGGCTGAGCGGCTTGGAGACGAGTTGCAGCAGGACGTCCTGCACGACGTCCTCCGCGAGCGTGACGCAGCCGGTGATTCGGCGGGCGACGGAGAGGAGCTTGGGATAGGCCTGAAGAGCTGATTGGAGTTGTTCATTGCAAGTCGACTGGGGGCTGCTGATCGCGATCATGTCGGGCTCTCTTTGAAACTCAAGGCTGTATTTCAACGTCCCCTCATTTTTTCTGGAGGTTATAAAACATGATTCTTGTAGTCAAGATATTGGCTGAATTGCGGAAGCTCTCATTTTTTGGAGTTAATTAATTGATTTTGAATTTTTATTCATGTGTTCTTATGAGACAGGCGGTATCATCCTGATGTTGCCAGGCTGGGACCGTCACCGGATTTTCGATGGTGACGGCCCATATGAACCGGGGCTCTAGACCGCGATGGATCTGGCTGCCGTCGCGAAGGTTGTGGGTATGGGACTGTATACCTTGAATTGTGCGCGGCATGCCGGTCGCGATAGGCCGCGGATCATCCAGAAGACCGCGCCCGTGACATTTGAGGACCGCCTCCTTGCCGGCCCAGAGAGCCAAAAATACCGCGGGGCGTTGCGACGTGGAAAACTGCCGGAGCCAATCGGCCTCTTCATGCGAAAGTACCAGTGGCGCAAGATGGCGGATCTCCGCTTCGTCCAGCCTTCCCGGCTGCTCGATATCGAGGCCCACGCGACCGTTGCGGCTTACCGCAAGTGCAACGATGTCCGCCGTGCGGGAGAGATTGAAATCGATATCGGGGTGATCCGGCAGATAGGGCCGCCCCTCGGGCGAGAGCGCGATGGCGACGGACTGCGGTGCGCAGCCGGTGGCCCGGGAGAGAACGCTACGGCAAAGCAGGCGGCCCGCGACGAACGAGCGGGCAGCTTCACGCGAACGGAAAGTGGCTGCGCGCTGCCGTTCGGCCGGGCTCAGCGTCGTGTCGGGAACGGAATGCCCCGCGCGCAGATGCAGGCTGTAAAGCTCGATCTGCGCGCGTGCGTCTTCCAATGATGGTGCGAGCACCTATTCCGCAGCCTGGCCCAGATGCGCGGGGAGCCGCGCCGCGCCGCCTTCGCTCTCCCACTGCACGACGGGATCGACCTGTACCAGATCGAAATGGTCCCGCCCGACAAGGGCATTGGCGATGACGGCGCTACGCCAGGCGGCGAGGCTGAGCTGCGGTTCGGCTATGCCGTGGCTGTGGCGTCCGGCATTGAGCACGAAGATGCGGTTTTCGCGCGGGCCGTCCCACGCCAGCGAGAAATCGCTTTCCAGCACCGGCTCGCCGAGCGAGTTGAAGGCGATGCGGCTTTCCAGCGATTGCAGGAATTCCGGTAGCACGAAGCGGTAACCCGTAGCGAACACCACCTTGTCGACGGTGACCGTCTCGATGCTCTCGTCGAAACCGTTGCGCATGGTCAGCGTGATTTCGGAACCCTCCTGCTCGGCGGCGATGACGTCACGGAAGGGCCGTAGCGAAACGCCGTGATCGACGCCTTCGCCCGCCTCGAACTGCCGCTCATAGAGCCGGCGATAGAGTTTTTTGAGCGTCGAGGCGGAAACGCCGTCGCTGGCGAGCACCTGCCGGCGCGTGTGGATCAGCCGCAACTCTTCCGGAAGGCCATGGAAGCGCTCCATGTAGCTCGGCGTGAACAGCTCGTTGGTAAAGGGCGTCGCATCGAGCGGCTCGAAATTCGGCCGGCGGCTGATCCAGTGCACGGCCGAAACGCCGTCGCGCTCCAGCAGCGCATCGACGATCTCCGCGCCGCTCTGCCCGCCGCCGATGACGGCGACCCGCCCGGCCTTCACCTCGCCGAGCCGCGCCACGGCCTCGCTGCTGTGGAAGGTCGCGGATTTCGATAGCGCCTCGGCCCAGGCCGGCCGCGACGGCAGTTTGCCGACGCCGACGGCGAGGTTTTTCGCATGCACGGCCTCGTTGTCGGTGGCGATGGCGAAGCGGTCGCCGGCAAGGTGCACGTCGCGCAGACTGGTGCCGAAGCGCAGTGAGGTGAGGCCACGCGCCACCCAGCCGAGATAATCGGCGAATTCCTTGCGCGGCACGGCTTCATACTCGGCGTTGATGAACTGGTAGAAGCGCTTGTGCGCCACGAGATAGGCCAGGAAACTCCAGGGGCTGGTCGGGTTGGTGGCGGTCACCAGGTCCTTCAGGATGGAGGTCTGCATTTCCGCGCCGGGCAGCATCATGCCGGGATGCCAGGCGAAGGCGGCGCGGCGCTCGAAGAAGCGCACCGAAAGCTCGGGGATCGAATCGAGCTGGGCGGCGAGGCTGAGGTTGAACGGTCCGATACCGGCCCCGACGAGGTCGAGCACATGGGATGTCATGATGGAACTCCAGAAAGAGGGCATTTAGAGGAGGGAAGGGAGGAAAGCCTGGTCCAGCCGCCGGGCGAAACGCTGGTGGAACGGCGTCTTGCCGATGATCGTCAGGTGGTTGGTGCCGGTGACGATCTCCGATGCGGTGGCGTTCGGTGAATAGCGACGCCAATCGATGACGTTGAGTGCGCGGGTGAGGGAATCTTCCGCGGCGAAGGCGTGGATGCGGAAATCCGTGGGGGTGAGGCGGTAGTTGCGGAAGATCATCGCGTTGTCGACGAGGATCCAGAACGTGTGCTCCTCCGAGCCGATATCCGGCCCGTCCGTCGGCAGGGCCACGTTGTTCTTGACGATATGCGAGAGGAACTGCTCGTAGACCTCCGCATCCATGGCGGCGAAGAGGCGTTTCCAGTCCTCGCGCATCGGCGTTGTCGCAAGCCATTGCTGCACGGCCGCATGGGTCCGGTCGCGAACACCCTCGGCAAACTTCGGCAGGATGCCGACGGTGAACTCCTCGTCCATGTCGCAGACGTCGACCATGCCGATCATCCTAAGATCGATGTCGTTGCCGAGCTGGCGCGCGGCCTCGTAGGCGAGCAGGCCGCCCCAGGACCAGCCGAGGAAGGCGCAGGGCCGGCCCTTGGCCTGCCGCCGCACCGCCTCCGCATAGCGCGCCGTGATGTCCTCGACGCGGGTGCTCAGCGTCTTGGTCTCGGTCAGCGAGTAGCAGATGAAGCCGGTCGCCGGCTGGTCCGGGCCGAGATAGTCCACCAGCCGCATATATTCGCGGGTGCTGACGAGCAGGCCGGGGAAGCAATAGAGCACCGGCTTCTCGCCGTTCCGCCGGAGATAGACCACATCGACGCCCGCCTCGTCGCGGCCGCCCTCGATGGCCAGCGCAAGGTCGCGGATGGTCGGGTGGTTGAACATGTCGGCGATCGACAGCGGCCATTCGGGATGGCGCATCTTCAGGCGCGAGACGATGCGCACCGCCGCCAGCGATTGCCCGCCGATCTCGAAGAAGTTTTCGGTGACGCCGATCTCGCCGATGTCGAGAATATCCTGCCAGACCGAGAGGATCGCCGTCTCCTTCTCGCCCGCCGGCGGAACCAGCGCCCGCTCGATGCGCGGGGCGGGTAGCGCGGCGCGGTCCAGCTTGCTGTTCGGGCCCATGGGCAGGGCGTCGATCAGCATGATGGTCTGCGGCACCATGTAATCGGGCAGAGCGGCCACAGTGGCGCGGCGCAGGTCCGTCACGCTCAGCGCCTCGCCCTCGCGCGGCACCACATAGGCGACGAGGAAGCTGCGCCCGCCCTCGTTGTGCAGCAGCACCACGGCCTCGGCGACGCGCGGATCGGCGCGCAGCACGGCCTCGATCTCGCCCGGCTCGATGCGGAAGCCGCGCAGCTTGATCTGGTGGTCGACGCGCCCGGCGAATTCGACGATGCCGTCCTCGCGCCAGCGGCCGAGATCGCCGGATTTGTAGAGCCGGCCGCTGCCGGAGAACGGATCGGGGATGAAGCGGTCGGCCGTCAGTTCGGGCTGGCCGAGATAGCCGCGCGCCACACCGCTGCCGCCGATATAGATCTCGCCGATGACGCCGACGGGCACCGGCGCGAGATCGGCGTCCAGCACATAGATGCGCCGGTCGCCGACGCCGCGGCCGATGGGCGCGACCGCGCCCTCGAAGCGCGTGCCGGCCGGGATTTTCCAGATCATCGGCGTCATGATCGTCTCGGTCGGGCCGTAGCCGTTGATCAGCAGTTTGGCCTTGAGGTTTTCCGTGATCATGTCGAAGACGGCCTGCGACAGCGCCTCTCCGCCGAAGGAATAGAGCCGCAGCCGGGGAATGTCGGCGTTCTCGCCGGCATATTCGGCAAGGCCGCGCACATAGCTCGTCGGCAGGCTGGCGTTGTTGACGCCGTGCCGGACCATCATGGCGAAGGCGTCCTCGGGCGTCGCCAGCTTGTCGGGCGCGAGAACCACGCCGCCGCCGGCCATCAGCGGCACCATCCAGCGCTCGTGGCCGCCGTCGGAGGTGAAGGGCAGCACCGGATATTCGCAGGAGTCTTCGCTCATCTCGTAGATGCGCAGCGTCGCCTTGCAATGGTGCGCCAGCGGCCCGTGTTCGACCGCGACGCCCTTCGGCACGCCGGTCGAGCCGGAGGTGTAGATCACATAGGCGAGCTGGTCTGGCGCGATGACGGTGGCGGGCGCGGTCTCGGCCTCGCCCGAAAGGTCCGTCGTGTCGAGGTTGAGCATCGGCGTGGCGATATCGCCCGGCAGGTTGGCGATGTGCTTCGTGCGGGAGATGACCAGCGACAGGCCGGGCGCGGTGAGGATATGCCGGTTGCGCGCCTCGGGATGGTCGGGTTCGACCGGCGTGAACGCGCCGCCGGATTTCAGCACGGCGAGAATGGCGACGATGGCGTCGACCGATTTTTCGAGCGCGATGGCGACGCGTTTTTCCGGGCCGATACCGAGCGCGATCAGGCGGTGCGCCAACCGGTTGGCGGCGGTTTCGAGGTCGCCGTGGTTGACGGAACGCTCGCCCTGCGCAACGGCGAAGGCATGCGGCCGGCGGCGGGCCTGCGCGGCGATGACCTCGTGGATGGGCGTGCCGTCGTCGGGCGCGGGCGTATCCGGGTAGGGCGCGGAGAGCCGGTCCAGTTCTTCACGCGAAACGAAGGGGATGTGCCTAATCGGCTCGTCCGGGTGGCTGGCGAGGCGCGCAAGCGCAATCGCCAGATCGTCGGCGAAGCGGGCGACCTGCTTGCGGTCGAGCTTTTGCGGATCGAAGCCGAAGCCGATGGACAGCCGCTCGGCGGAAAGGCGCGAGACGGTCACCACCAGCTCCGCATCGCGGCGGGCCGGCGGTTCCGCGACGGCGCGCACGCCGGCCAATTCGGCAAAGCGGAAGGGCGGGCGCACGTCGAGGATCGTCCTGGCGAGGCTCGTCGTGTCGAAACTTTCGTCGCGGCGCAGCAGCGCGTCGGCAAGCGCTTCGAACGGCACGGACTGCCCGGCCGCCGTGGCGATCTCCGCCTCGAAGGCGGCGCGGGCGTCGGCGAGGGTCATGGCCCCGGTGAGCGCCGTCGTCAGCACCAGCACGTCCTCGCTGCGGGCGGCGATTTCCGGCGCGGACGGCCGAGTGACGAGGCCGATGCGCTGCGCGCCGTGGCCGGAATGCCTGCGAAGCGCAATGCCGAGCGCCGCGAGCATGTCGCGCGCCGTCTCCTCGGTCGATTGTGTCGGTGAGACGGGCACATCCAACCGGTGTTCCGCCCAGATCTCATCGACTAGGTCGCGCCCGACGGCCTGCGGGACGAGCGCGGCGACGCTGTCCTGCGCCGTCAGCCGCCGGAACCAGAAATCGACCAGCGGCTGCGCGGGAACGCGCGGCGCGCCGTTGCCGGCCATCCAGGCCGCGACGCCGCCGCCACCGACCGCCGCGGGGGTATCCCCGCCGAGAATGTGCAGAAAATCCGTCGCGAGAAGGTCGAGCGTTGCGGCATCGGCCAGCACGGCATGCAGCGAAAACACCGCGCCGTGGGCCTCGCCGTTTTTCGTGACGAGGGTGAAGCGGGCCGGATTGTCGCTCGCCAGATCGACCGGGCGGTTCCGCTCTGCCGCAACGGCCGCGGACAGCGCGTCCTCGGCATTGCCGGCACTGGCCGCTTCCACGACGGCGACGGCCTGGCCGCTCGTCAGGACCTGCTGCACCGCGCCGCCGGCCCGCGCTTCGAAATGCGTGGTGACGAGGGGGTGCAGGCGCGACAGGAGGGCGAGGGCTGCGTGCGCCGTCGCAAGGGCGACGGGCGGGAAGGTAACGGCAAGAATTTGCCGTCCGTAGACGGCCTCGTTGCCCGTCTCCGACAAGAGCCAGATTCGCGACTGTGCCGGCGATAGCGAACATCTCGCCACCGGAGCGAAGTCGTTTGCCGCCTTGGCGTTCCGATCATGAATTGTCATTTCTTCGCCGCTCTCTCGATGGAATCGTAATATATTATGGACATGACGAATATAATCATACAGTCCTCTCGGAGGTTTCTGTAATCTTAGAGCTTATATGATCGATATTCATGCCATGCATGCATAGATCGATTGGGATTCTCTCCGCCGTTACATCGATGCGACCCAATGACGAATGAGCGCTGCGTGAATTCAGAGAAAAATCAAAAAATATTCTGAATTCGACATGGCCTCATTCGTCATTGCCAAACCAGTGACCGCGCATGAATCGCCGGTCGCGCCCCGGTTTCGAGAGTGGAGAAGCACCATGAACGCCTATGTCGCCGTCAGCGAAACGATGCGGGAAACGCCCGATGGCCTGCGCTTGCCGGCGACGGGGGCGCTCAGCCACACGCTGGCCTGCGGCCAGCCGCTGCGCGTGCTGCCGGGCAAGGCCGCCGGTGGCTTTCGGGTCGAGCACGAGGGGGAGGAGGTGGCCTCCGGCCATCTCGCCGGCCCGTCCTCCCGCCTGCTGACCTTCGAGGCTCTGCCGGCCTCGCCCGTTGCGACCGACGATATCGTCAACGCCGTGCTGGAGGCGGTGCTTGCCGGCAATCCGGCGCTCGGCGCGGTGGATGTCGCGCTTGCCGACGAGGGGCTCGCGCAGCGCCTTCTGGGTACCGGTGCGCTCGAACGGCACGGCGAGCGGCTGGTCGCGCGGCCGGAATCCTTCTTTCAGTTGCAGAAACCCTGGCTCGGCGGCGTTCCCGCCGCCTATCCGGAAGTTTCGACGCTGACGAACGGCGCGCTGCATCCGCAGCGCCCGCCGAAGCCGGTCGGCCGCGTCTACAGCCGCTTCATTCCCTGGCTGAACACGGAGCTTGGCTTCCACGTCGCCGATGTCGAGGCGGATCTGCCGCATTTCCATCGCTGGATGAACGATCCGCGCGTGGCGGCGATCTGGGAGGACGCCGGCGACCTTTCCTACCATCGCGATTTCATCGCCGGCCGTCTTGCCGATCCGCGCACCCTGCCGCTGATCGGCACCTTCGGCGGCGTGCCCTTCGGCTACTTCGAGCTCTACTGGGCCAAGGAAGACCGCATCGGCCCGCATTACGAGGCGGACGGTTACGACCGCGGCTGGCATGTGGCCATCGGCGAGGACGACTTCCGCGGCAAGGCGTTCGTCAGCGCCTGGCTGCCCTCGCTGATGCACTACATGTTCCTCGCCGATGCGCGCACCCGCCGCATCGTCGGCGAGCCGATCCACCACCATCGCCAGCAGATCCGCAACCTCGACCGCTCCGGCTTCGCTAAGGTCAAGCACATCCAGTTCCCGCACAAGAAGGCGCTGCTCGTCATGCTCCTGCGCGAGCGCTTCTTCATGGACCGGCTGCTGTCTCCCGATCTCTCCGACCTGTCAGGCCCGGATGGCCTGCCCGTTGCGGGCTCGTTGGCGCGAGACGCCGCGTGATGAAAACCGCCGTGGACATGAACGATCCGCGCATCGTGCGGCTCGTTCTGACCGTCGCGCTGCCGGCGGTGGCGGGGCTTGCCGCCAATGCCGGGCACCATGCGGTCAATGCCCTCTTCCTCGGCGCGCTCGGGCCGGAGGTGCTGGGCGGCGTCGGGCTCGTCATGCCGCTTTTCCTCTTGGTAGGGGCCGCCGGCCAGGGGCTTGGCATCGGCCTTGCGACGCTTCTGGCGCGCCGTCTCGGCGAGGGGGACCGCGCCGGGGCCGCTTTCGTCGCGATGACGGCGCTCGCGGCGACCGTGCCGCTCGGCGTCGCGCTCTCCGTGCCGATCTATCTCGGCCTGCCGGCCTTCGCCGGCGCGCTCGGGGCGGGCGAGGCGCTGCTTGCGCCCGGCCTTGACTACGGCCGGCTGCTCGCCATCGGCCTGACGCTCGGGCTGTTGCAGGTGGTCTGCGACTTCATCGCCATCGCCGAGGGCAATTCGCGCTTTTCGATGATCGTGCTGATCGCCAGCTTCGCGCTCAACATCGTGCTCGACCCGATCTTCATCTTCGCCTTCGGCCTCGGGGCCGCCGGCGCGGCCCTCGCCACTGTGCTTTCGGCTGCGGCGGCGCTCTGCTGCTATGCGGTCTATTTCCTCCGCCGATGGGGCGCTGTGGACGTTCTTAACGGGAACATCCGCTGGTCCCTGCTGGGGCCGATCGGGAAAATCGGCGTGCCCGCCGCTGCCACGACGCTGGTGACCGGCATCGGCCTTCTCCTGCTGATGCGGGAGGCCGCCGTCCACGGCGGTGATGCGGGCGTCGCCGCGACCGCCATCGCCGTGCGGCTGATGACGCTCGGCCAGCTCCCCGTGCTCGGCTTCTGCCTCGGCGCGCAGAGCGTCGTCAGCCACGCCTTCGGCGCGGGCGACGCCGTGCGGCTGAAGCGCGTCATCCGCTTCATGCTGGCCGTGACGGTGCCGGCGGCGCTTTTCTATGCGGCGCTGCTGTTCGTCGCCGCCGAGCCGGTCGCGCGCCTCTTCACCGACGACCCCGCCGTCGTTCGCGAGGCCGGAGCCTGGTTGCGCGCGCTCTTTCCGGTCTTTCCGCTGGCGGCCTTCCAGTCCGTGCTGCTCGTGCTGCTGCAATCGCGGGGCCGGGCGGGGCTTTCGGCCCTGGTCGGGCTCGCGCCGCAGGGCTACCTGCTCATCCCGCTGCTGCTTCTCCTGCCGCTATGGGCGGGGTTTGCCGGCGTTTCCGCCGCGCCTGCGCTCGCGGCCCTGCTGGCGGCCGTGCTCGGCCTCTTCGTCGCGCGGCACGAATGGTCCACAATTCCCCGGATCGCGCCGCAGCTTGCCAATCCATCGATCCGCCCTTCCTGACTTATGAGGAACACCATGAACGAGACCCCGAGATTCGACGCCTACCGCCATGCCGAAGCGCTGCCGCCGCTGCGCGACGACCCGTTCGACGCCGCCGTGCCGCCGATCTACCAGACGTCGCTCTTCCTCTTCGAAAGCTACAGGGAGCTTGAGGATGTCTTTGCCGGCCGTTCGAAAAAGCCGATCTATTCGCGCGGCGACAATCCCACCGTGCGCCTGCTGGAGCGCCGCATCGCCGATATGGAAGGCGCGGAAGAAGCCCGCGCCTTTTCCAGCGGCATGGCCGCCATCGCGGCCGCGGTGCTCGCCTTCGTCGGCCCGGGCGACCGCATCGTCACCGTGCGGCACGTCTATAGCGACGCCTTCCGCTTCTTCGAAAAGGTGCTGAAGCGCTTCGCCATCCTCGTCGACTATGTCGACGGCACGGACACCGAGGCGATGCTGGCCGCGCTGCCCGGCGCGCGGCTCGCCTATCTGGAAAACCCGACCTCCATGGTCTTCGAATTGCAGGACCTGAAGGCGATCGGCGAGGCCGCCCGCCGCCACGGCGTGGTGACCATCGTCGATAATTCCTGGGCGACGCCGCTCTACCAGAACCCGCTGAATGTCGGCATCGATCTCGTCATCCATGCGGCCTCGAAATATCTCGGCGGGCAGAGCGATACGGTCGCCGGCCTCGTCGCGGGCTCGAAGGCGCATATCGACAGGATCAACAGCGAGATCTACCCCTATACCGGCGCAAAACTCGCGCCCTTCGAGGCATGGCTGGTGCTGCGCAACCTCGAAACCCTGCCGCTGCGCCTGCGTCACCACCACGAGGCCGGCCTTGCCGTCGCCTCCTGGCTTCAGGCGCATGAGGACGTCACCGACATCATGCACCCCGCCTTCTACGATCATCCCGGCAAGGCGACCTTCCGCGGCTTCGGCGGCCTGTTCTCCTTCGCGGTCTCGGACCGGATCGACGTCGCCGCCTTCGTCGATGCGCTGCGCCTGGTGCGCATCGGGGTGAGCTGGGGCGGGCCGGAAAGCCTCGTCGTGCCGGCCAAGGCCGCGCTCAGCATCTCGCCGGAAACCAACGTCTTTGCGCGCTTCGGCGTCAGCGACCGCACGATCCGGCTGAATGTCGGGCTGCATGAGGCGGAGAGCGTCATTGCCGATCTGGCGCAAGCCTTGCTGGCGGCGAAACGCTAGAGAGTGGTATCATCGCCCCGCATCATGCCCGGAGCGGAGCGGCCTTGCCGCTCCGCTCTTTGATATTCCCCGAACGCACAGAGACACCATGCCCCTCTCCAATGAAACCCTGATCGCGCTTGCCGGCGAACACGGAACGCCGCTCTGGATCTACGACGCCGCCGCCATCCGCCGCCGCATCGAACAGCTCTCCGCCTTCGACGTCGTGCGCTATGCGCAAAAAGCCTGTTCGAACATCCATATCCTCGGCGAGATGCGCAAGGCCGGTGTGCGGGTCGATGCCGTCTCGCTCGGGGAGATCGAGCGGGCGAAGCGGGCGGGGTATGCCACCGGCAATGCCTCGGGCGCGGCCGATGTCGTCTTCACCGCCGATCTCTTCGACCGCCCGACGCTGGAGCGCGTCGTTTCCGACGGGATCGAGGTCAATGCCGGCTCCATCGACATGCTGCGGCAGCTCGGCGAACGCTCGCCGGGCCACCGCGTCTGGCTGCGCCTCAATCCCGGCTTCGGGCACGGCCACAGCAACAAGACGAACACCGGCGGCGAAAACAGCAAGCACGGCATCTGGTTCGAGCAGTTGCAGGACGCCATGGCGCTGGTGCGCCAATATTCCCTGACACTTGTCGGCCTGCACATGCATATCGGCTCCGGCGTCGATTACGGTCATCTGGAGCGGGTCTGCGGGGCCATGGTGGATCTTTGCCGCAATCTCGGCGCCGATCTCGAAGCCATCTCCGCCGGCGGCGGCCTCTCCGTGCCTTACCGGGAGGGGGAGGAGGAGATCGAGCCTGCGCATTATTTCTCGCTCTGGGATGCAGCGCGGCGGGAGATCGAGGCGCATGTCGGCCATGCCGTCAGGCTCGAAATCGAGCCCGGCCGTTACCTCGCCGCCGATTCCGGCGTGCTCGTCTCGGAAGTCCGCGCCGTCAAGACCATGGGGCGGAACCGCTTCGTGCTCGTCGACGCCGGCTTCAGCGAACTGGCCCGGCCCGCCATGTACGGCAGCTACCACCATATCACCGCCATTCCGGAGCGAGCGCAAACCCTCCCGACCATCATCGCCGGCCCCTTGTGCGAATCCGGCGACGTCTTCACCCAGACGGAGACGGGAACGGTGCTGCCCCGCGACCTGCCCGAGGTCGCGGTCGGCGAGCACCTGGTCTTCCATGGCGCGGGGGCCTATGGCGCGACGATGTCGTCGAACTACAACAGCCGGCTCTATGTGCCGGAAGTGCTTGTCGACGAGACCGGCGCCCGTCTGATCCGCCGCCGCCAGACGCTGGACGAGCTTCTGGCGCTGGAGACGATCTAGCGGCGCCTTCGAAAAGGGGCGGTCTGGTTCGCTGCCGCACGCCGGGTTCGCGGCGAACACTGCGGCGGCGAACGACATTCGAAGTCCGGCGGGCTTCCTGCCGTGACCCTGCGGGCTTTCGGTTGTGGATCGTGGTGCCGGATCGCCCCGGAGAGAGGCCATGACGGTTCTTCCGGTCCCGCCTTTGGATCCCGGTCCGCTGCCAGCGAGCGCCATTTCAACGCCGTCTTCGGGATGAGGCGACGCTCCCGGTGTTGGTGCGGTGCACAATGAAATGTGTCATTTCTTTGAACAGTCCTGCTTGACATTCGTCCAATATAGAGGTCAATTCCTGTTTACCGGAAATATCGTTCGGTATGTCGGACGGGGCGAGGAGGCCTTGTTTCAATAGATTTCAGTTGCTCGGGGCCTGCGCACCGTACGGATAATCACCGTGCGAAGGAGACGCTCGTCGTTCCGCAACGACTGTTCGGCATGGGCTCAACAAGAGGGGAACTAGAATGAGCGAGAAGCTGATGACCAACCGTAGAACTGCATTGAAGCTGTTCGGTGCGGGTGCTGCTGTTTTGACGATGCCATACATCATCCGTCCGCGTCCTGCCTGGGCGGCAAACGGCGTGCTCAACGTCACGACCTATGACAAGTTCCTGCCGCAGGAATTCATCGACAAGTTTCAGCGCGACACGGGTATCGAGGTTCGCATCCGCCTGACGGACGACCAGGGCAAGCAGTACAACCTGCTCACCGCCGAGGGTGCCAATCCGTCGACGGACATCGTCACCGTCGCTGGCCATCGCTATTCGCAGTTCATTGATTCCAAGCTGCTCCAGCCGCTCGACACCGGCAAGATCGCGAACTGGAAGAACCTCAACTCCGCCTATCAGGACGCCACCTGGGCGCGCGTCAACGGCAATCTGTGGGGTCTGCCGATCCTCGCCGGCTACGAAGGGCTTGCCCGCAATGTCGACTATGTGAAAGACGCGCCGAGCTGGGAGATCATGTTCGATCCGCAGTACAAGGGGCAGACCTCCTACATCGTCAGCGACTTCATGACGATCGTCATGCAGTATCTCGGCCACGACGGTGACTTCACCACCTATGTCGACAAGCCCGATATCGCCCAGAAGGCGACCAATGAAGCGCGCGACTTCCTGATCAAGCACAAGGACATGGTGCGCAAGTACTATGACGCAGGCTCGGAAGTGCAGCAGATGTTCATCAACGAGGACATCTATCTCGCGCATTCCTGGTCCGGCCCGGCGGCAAAGCTCATCATCGACGGCCACCCGATCAAGCTTTCCGTGCCGAAGGAAGGTACGTTCGGTTTCTGCTACACGCTGAACGTGGTCAACAACGCTCCGAACGCCGAGAACGCCTACAAGCTGCTCGACGCGATCCTCGCAACCCCGGAAGTGGGCGCGGCGATGACCCGTCAGTCGGGCTACAGCTCGACCATAAACGGCGTTGGCGATCTGCTGAACGAACGCGAGAAACTCGCTTCGACGCTGCCGCAGGAAGAAATCGAACGCATCATCTTCTTCTCCTCGGTCAACCGCGACATGAAGAACGAGATGATCGACCGCGCGACCGCAGAGGTCAAGGCGGCCTGACGCGCTGGGTTTCGGCCCTGCCTGCCCGGTCCCCGGAGTGTTCTGACGCTCCAGGGGTCGGGCAGGCGGCTCGTCCATTTCACCAAACAGTGCGCGATGACTGTCCGCTGGCCTTGCCGCGCGGTCACGGTCGCTCTGCGCCAACCGAGATTGTCCAATGGTGAGTAGCAACACGACAGCCGGATACGGCACGGCGCACGACACGGCCGTACCGAAATACTCCACCGGCATAGCGAAGGTGGTCAATTCCGCGCTCTATCGACACACGCTCGGGGCGGCGGTGGAATCACGGATCGGCCGCGTCCTGCTTCTGGCCGGCGTGCCGCTGATCTGGCTGATCATGCTGCATGTCGGGCCGATCTATCAGATGCTGAAGATCAGCCTTCTGTCGCAATACCCCGTCCAGCCGGGCAGGGAGTCGCACTTCACGCTCGAAAACTACGCCATTTTCTTCCGTGAGGCGATCTACTTTACGCCCCTGATCCGAAGCTTCGTCTTTGCGACGGGTGCAACGGCGCTGACCCTCGTCGTGGTCTATCCCGTGGCCTACTACGTTGCCAAGATCGTCAGGCCGGAGGGCCGTTCCAAGGCGCTTCTGCTGCTTCTGGTGCCGTTCTGGGCCGGCGAGCTCATCCGGACGTTCTCCGTGATCATGCTGCTCGCCAATCGTGGTGCGCTCAACGTGCTGCTGCGTGACATCGGCCTGATCGACCGGCCGATCCCGATGCTCTATACGTCGTTCTCGCTGGGCTTCGGCCTCGTCTACCTGATCTGCCTCTACATGCTGCTGCCGCTCTACTCGGCGATCGAAAAGATCCCGTCGCCGCTGCTCGACGCGGCTGCGGATCTCGGCGCGGGCCCCTTCACGCGCTTCCGCCGGATCATTCTGCCGCTGTCGCGCGACGGTATCGTGTCCGGCTGCTGCCTGGTCTTCCTGACCTGCATCGGGGTCTTTGCGACGCCCATGCTGCTCGGCGGCCCCAACACCGTACTCTTTCCTGAAACGATCAGCGGCTTCTTCCATGGCGCCAGCGACAAGTGGCCGGTCGGCGCCGCCTTCGCCCTGATCATGCTGGTGACCGCACTGATCGCCGCCGCTATCTTCATGCGGCTGGTCGGCGGGCGCAAACGGAGGGCAATCTGATGCGCACCCTGTTTTCTGATGTCCCGCGCACAACGCTCACGGCGTTCTACTGGGCCTTCATTCTCTACCTGCTTCTGCCGCTCACGCTGATGATGGCAATGAGCTTCAAGGATGCGAACTTCGTCGCCTTCCCGATCGGCGAATGGACGTTCGACTGGTACATCAAGGTGATGCAGGACAAGCAGTTCCTGGAAGCCTGCCTCTATTCGATCATGATCGCGGCGGCGGCGACGCTTGCGGCGACCACCCTCGGCGTCTGGATCGCCATGCTCATCGTTGCCGACGGCATTCGCGGTCAGGTCGTGCTCTTCGCGCTCGCCTGCCTGCCGGCGGTCGTGCCGGGCATGATCTCGGCGATCTCGCTTCGCATCTTCATCTCGACCATCGACCTGCCGACGGGAACGGCGGCCATCATCCTCGGCCATACCGTTCATGCCGTGCCCTTCGTGGTCGTCATGGCGCTGACCCGCCTGCGCTCGATGCCGGGCAATCTCGTCGATGCGGCCCGCGACCTCGGCGCCGACAGCATCGTCGCCTTCTTCCGCGTGACGCTGCCGTACCTCAAGCCGGCGCTTGTCGGCGGCATGATCTTCTGCGTGCTGCTGTCGATCGACGACTTCGTCCGCACCTTCTTCCTCGGCGGTTATCGCCCGACCTTGCCCATGCTGATCTTCGCCAAGGTGCAGGGCGGCATGTCTCCCGAGATCAACGCAATGGCGACACTCGTTCTCGTGGTTACGGCTGCCGTCGGACTGTACGCCGAATACTTCACCCGCCGCGCGAGGACCCGCTGATGGAACCCGTTGTTCAATTCGACAATGTCACCAAGAGCTATGGCGGCTATGTCGCCGTCGAGAACCTGAACCTGAGCATCGAGCCGGGCAAGTTCGTCACGCTTCTTGGCCCCTCCGGATGCGGCAAATCCACGTCGCTGCGCATGCTCGGCGGTTTCGAGACGCCGACATCCGGACGCATCCTGCTCAGCGGCAAGGACGTCACGCGGGTGCCGCCGAACAAGCGCAACGTCAACATCGTCTTCCAGGACTATGCCCTCTTCCCGCACATGACCGTTGCCAAGAACATCGCCTTCGGCCTCGAGCTGAAGGGGCTTGATAACGCGAGGATCCATCGCCGGGTCTGCGAACTGCTGGAGCTGGTTCAGCTTCAGGACTATGCCAAGCGCCTGCCGGCGGAATTGTCCGGCGGCCAGCGCCAGCGCGTGGCGCTCATGCGGGCACTGGCGCCGGATCCGGACGTGCTGCTGCTCGACGAGCCGCTGTCGGCGCTCGACGCCAAGCTGCGCCAGCAGATGCAGATCGAGCTCAAGGCCATTCAGGAGAAGACCGGCAAGACCTTCATGTTCGTGACGCACGATCAGGAGGAGGCGCTGACGATGTCGGACACGATCGTGGTCATGAACAAGGGCCGCATCGAACAGATGGGCGATCCCAACACGCTGTACGGGCGTCCCGGCTCGGTCTTTGTCGCCAACTTCATCGGCGAGACCAATCTGTTGCGCAGTGCCGTTCTCGGCTTTGAGGACGGCGTGGCCGCGCTGAACTGGAACGGCGTCACCATCAAGGCGAATCCCGGCGGGCTGGCGCCGAAGGTCGGCGACAATCTCTACGTCGTCCTGCGTCCCGAGGCCATTCATTGCTCTGCGAGCGAGCCGGCAACTGCCAACCGCATCAAGGGCAAGATCCGCCAGCGGGTGTTCAAGGGCAATCACACCTCGATGATGGTCCAGGTCGGCGACGGCGCCCTGCTGAACACCCTGGTTCACCCGAGCGAGGTCGAGCAGCTCGACGGCGAGGACGTCTGGCTCGGCTGGAAGCCCGAGACTGCGACGGTCATCCCCGACCGGCGCGCGAACACCTAGACGAACAGCGCCCCGCACCCGAACGGTGCGGGGCGTCCGGAAGCAAGGCGGCCGATGCGAGCGAAAAGCTCCACCGGGCGAGGGAGGTGAACCATGGCCTATGACGTTGATATGCCGATTCAATCTGCAGCTACGAGCCTGCCGGAGCTGGAACGGCGTGTCCGCGACGATCTCGCCTGCCTTTGTTATCCCCCGGCAAACTGGGTCGTGCCGACGCCTCTCGCAGAACCGGTTCACGATGTCGTCGTCATCGGTGGCGGCATGTGCGGCCTCGTTACCGGCTTTGCGCTGATCGGCGCCGGCATTCGCAACATCCGCATCTTCGACCGCAGCGAGCCGGGTCTCGAAGGGCCGTGGCTGACCTATGCGCGCATGGAAACGTTGCGCTCGCCCAAGCAGCTGACCGGTCCGGCCTACGGCATGGCATCGCTCACATTCCGTGCCTGGTACGTCGCCCAGTTCGGCAACGACGCCTGGTCTGCGCTCGACAAGATCCCGCGTCCAATGTGGATGGAGTATCTGCGCTGGTATCGCAAGGTGCTCGAGCTGCCGGTCGAGAACAATGTCGAGGTGACCGCGATCCGGCCCGAGGGGGCGCTGATGCGGCTGATGACCTCGGGCAAGGGCGCCCGGGAGACCTCCGTGCTCGCCCGCAAGGTCGTCATGGCGACCGGCCGTGACGGCATGGGGCACCCCAGCATTCCGGATTTCGTCAACGGCTTGCCGGAGACATACTGGGCGCATTCCTCGCATGACATCGATTTTGCTGCCCTGCGCGGCAAACGCGTCGTCGTTGTCGGTGTCGGGGCGTCGGCGGTCGACAATGCCGCCGAAGCCCTGGAGGCCGGCGCAGCCGAGGTTCGCCATCTCATCCGGCGCAAGGAAATGCCATGCATCAACAAACTGATGGGCATCGGCTCGTTCGGTTTCACCGCCGCATTCCCGCAGCTCGGCGACGCCCGGCGCTGGCAGATCATGAATTACTCCTTGCGGACCCAGACACCGGCGCCGCGCGGCTCGACGATGCGGGTCAGCCGCCATCCGAACGCCTATTTCCATTTCGACGCCGCGGTCGAGACGGTGGAGCTCGACGGCGACGAGATCGTTGTCGGCACGTCGCAGGGCAAGCCCGTGCGCGCCGACTTCCTTATTCTGGGGACGGGTTTCGGGGTTGATCCGCTGGCCCGCAAGGAACTCGACGGCTATGCCGACAAGATCCTGTTGTGGCAGGATCGCTTCACGCCGCCGCCGGGGCAGGAGAACGAGCAGCTCGGCAAGTTCCCTTATCTCGCCGAGGATTTCACTTTCCTCGAGCGTGTGCCAGGTGAGGCGCCCTGGCTTGCCAACATCCACAGCTTCAATTCGGGTGCAGCGGCCAGCCTCGGCAAGGTGAGCGGGGACATTCCGGGCATCAGCGAAGGCGCGTCCTGGCTGGCGCGCGAGATTGCCGCCAAGCTCTATGAGGAAAACTTCGGCCAGTACTGGCAGCGGTTGCTCGACTACGACACGCCCGAACTGCGCGGCGACGAATGGACCGCGTCGCCCTTGCCGGACGGCGAAACCCTTGATGACCGCAAGCAGGCATAGGAGGACGGAATGGCTGAGAACGAGGACGTGATTGCCGCAATCGTCGGGATCGAGCCGGGCAGCGCCCTGGCCGAAACGGTGGCCGGCCGCGCCGACATTATGGCACTGACCCAGCAGACGCATGATGGCGCGCTCACACCGGCGGACCCCGGCGGACTGTCGCATGCAGAGCGGGCCGCGCTCGCCTTGCGGATTGCGAAGATCAACGACCAGAAGACGTTCGAGGATCACTTCGAGGCCATGCTGGAGAAAGCCGGAATGCCGGAAGACGCCGCACGCATGGCCGACATCTGGTTCGACGGCGGCAGCGATGCGCGGGCCCGGGCGTTGATCCGCCATGTCGATCTGGTGGCACATTCGCCAAAGGATGCGACGCGCCGCGATATCGAACTGCTCCGGGAAGCCGGGATCGGCGATGCCGACATCGTCAGGCTCTCGGAGCTCGTCGCCTTTGTCAGCTATCAGATCCGGGTCGCGGTTGGCCTGCAATTGATGCGGGGGCTGGCATGAGCAAGACGATACACGAATTCACGACCGATGTTCCGCAGTGGAACCCCTATGTGGTTCCGCTGGATCTAGCCGAAGCGACGAACGAGCAGCTCGACGCGCTGAAGATCACGCCGTCCAACACCAAGGTTTCCGACTATGTGCTGGTGCTGGCGCATGACGTCGAGACGTTGAAGCACCGCTCGCCGCTGTTCAACGCCGTCATGTACAATCGCGGCGGGCTTTCGCGCGCCGAACGCGAGCTTGGCGCTGTCGGCGCCTCGATCGTCAACCGCTGCATCTATTGCGCGGCGGTGCATGCCAGCCGCTACAACCAGCTGACCAAGGAGACCGATGTCATCGCGGCGATCTTCACCGATGGCGTCGATGCGCAGATCGAGCCCAGGCTCAAGGCGATCCTGAATTTTGCGGTCAAGCTTTCGAAATGCCCATCCGATGCGACCGCCGACGACATGGCTGCTTTGGTCGCAGCCGGTTTGAACAAGGACGAAATCCTCGACCTCATCCTGTCGACCGCCTTGTTCGGCTGGGCCAACCGGCTGATGCACACGCTCGGCGAGCCGGTCGGGGAATGATTGTTCGAGATGCCCATGAGGCAGCCAGAGGGGGACAGTGCATGCTTTCGATCAATCCGCCCGAAATCGGACCGCGCCTGCAGGCCTATCGCAAGGAGCTGAATCTGACCCTTGCCGAACTGGCGGCCCTGTCGGGCGTTTCACGCTCGATGCTGTCGGAAATAGAACGCGGCAATGCCAACCCGACCTACGGCACCCTGTGGCACCTGACACGCGCGCTCAAGATCGACCTCAACAGTCTGGTCAGCGGCGCAAGCGAGGAGCGCAGCGGCTCCGTCATCGACCTGCAGCCGGGCAATCTGACGCCGACCATCCGCAGCGCGGACGGAACGTGCACGCTGCAGATCTTGTCGCCGGCCAGCATGGTGTCGCTGATCGAGTGGTATCTCCTGAGTTTCGAGGCCGAGGGGGAGCTGGTGAGCGACCCGCACGAAACCGGAACCGTCGAGCATCTGCACTGCACCAAGGGCGAGATTATCGTGCGCAGCGCGGGAAACACCATGATCGTGCGCGCCGGCGAGACGGCGCGCTATGCCGCCGACGTGCCGCATTCGCTGACAAGCGTCGGCGCTGTGGGAGCCGGTGCGTTTCTCGTCGTGGCGTCCGGTGATGTCGGGCCGCACACGCCGAGGGCATCGACACGCCCGAAGTAACGATCGGCCCCACGGCCGAAACCATGATTAAGCAGAAAGGAATTATCGATGCGGACAGGAATTGTCGGAGCGGGTTCGATCGCTTTTGGAACGGCGGCACTCGTCGAGCAGCAGGGACACGAGGTGACGCTGTGGTCGCCTTCCGGCGAACGCACGCGCGCGCTTGCCAGCGGTGAAGCGCTTGTCGCGGAAGGTGCGATCCAGGGCACCTTCCATCCGGCTGTCGCAACCAGCGCAGCGGAGCTGGTCGCGGGGGCAGAAGCGCTCGTCATCGCCCTGCCTGCCTATGGCCACAAGACCGTGCTGGACGCCATTGCCCCGCACATCACCTCCTCGCAGATCGTCATCTTCAGCTCGCATGCATCGTTCGGCGCGCTGTATCTCTCCCGCCTGCTGGCCGCGCGCGGCATCGTCATCCCGATTGTCGCATGGGGCACCACCGCCGTCTCGGGCCGGCAGTTGAGCCAGACGTCGGTCAATGTGAATACAATCCGCAAGCAGGTCGATCTCGCGACGGTGCCGGCCTCGGCCAGCGACGTGGGGCTCTCCGTCTGCCGGTCCCTGTTCGGCGACCGTTTCCGCGACCGGGGCAGCCTGCTGGCGATTGCGCTCTCCAACCTCAATCCGCAGAACCACATGGGCATTGCGCTCGGCAACATGACCCGCATGGAGCGCGGCGAGACGTGGAGCCAGGGGCAGAATGTCACGCCGAATGTCGGTCGTCTCCTCGAAGACCTCGACAAGGAGCGCATCGCCATCGCCACGAAGCTCGGCCTGGAAGTGCGCGATATCTTCCAGCATTTCCACCTGTCGTTCCATGTGCCGGTCAACTCCATCTCCCAGATGAACCAGGAGATGCACGCGGCCGGCAATGGCGGCAGCGGTCCCACCACCGCCGACAGCCGCTATGTGACGGAGGACGTTCCCTTCGGTCTCGTCATGACGGCGAAGATCGGGCGTCTCGCGGGCTATCCCGCGGACCTGCATGAAGCCGGCGTTCGTATTTTCTCGTCGATGTATGGCCGTGATTTCACCGCAGAGAACGACCTTCTCAACGCCCTCGATCTCGATGCGATGTCGCTGGACGAGCTCAAGGGTCTGTGCCGCGACGGGTTCCCGGCAGCCGCCTGACGGCCGCCTTCATCTGCCCGCCACGGCCATGCGTCCGTGGCGGGCAAAGGGAGCATGATGCCGGCGGACGGCACCGTGCTCCCTTCCGTTTGCCACCATGATATCCGATGCCGTGCCGCAAGGGGCCGATGCTGGAACGAGGTCTTTACTCCCCATGAACACCGCCTTTTTGTCCCATCTCTCCCAGGAAATTGATGCTCTCAAAACCGCGGGCCTTTACAAGGCCGAGCGGGTGATCACCTCCAGGCAGGCCGGCGAGATCGCCGTTGCCTC